>CAZUHD010000077.1:0-9175 GCA_964620415.1 uncultured Clostridium sp. | reverse complement strand
TTTAATTTGAAACAATTTCACAATTTTTATATATATTAAATAGCAAATCTACAATTAACAAATTCCATAGTAAAGGAGGCAAGTAAAGTTGGAAAATTTAATTGAAAATGACTTACTACTTGCCGAATTTGCTAAAGCTATTTATAGAGATATAGAGCAAGATATAAACAAATACGAAAAAGGAAATTCTGATAATACAATAAAAACTAAGTAAGGAGAAATAAATATGAAATCAAATGAATTAGAAAATAACTATTATACAGTCAAAAAAATGGCAAAATTATTGAAAATACCACTTTCTACAGCATATAGACTAACAAAAGCTGACAAATTTCCAAAAAAATTGATTGGGAAAAGACGATTTTTGATTCCAAAAGAAGAGCTAAAAATATGGCTATCTGAACATTGTAGTGGTATATAGATTAAAAGAGTTTGAAGAACATTTACCAGCTTATTTATATGCTATATATCTTTTTAAGACTAAGTTATTAAAACGAGATATTTATGCAATACAGAACGCATTAAAGAGATATAGTAAAAAATATCCACATATAAGCTATTTATTAGTAGTAAGTAATACAGATAGTAGCCATTGTTTGCAAAGAGAACTTAAAATTAAAGGAAAGAAAGGTAGACCTAGGACAGTTGTATTTGGAAATAAAATTGATACTCATATACATTTAGCAATAATTGGAAATGAACAGAAATCAGCATATAGGTGTGCTAAAGATTTAAAAAAAGCACTTAATAAACACTTTAAAGGAAATATATGTATTTATGAGGGATATGGCAAGGGACAAAAAGCAAAAAATTTCATTAATTATTCATTAAAACAAGCTAACAGTGTAAATAAAAATGGAATTTTTAATGAAATTTTAGAAAAGCAAAAAGCTATTGACACAAACTATTTATAAAGTACTTTTTTAAAAAATACAATTTTATAAAAAGCATGATATATCAACAAATATTTAAGGTTTTTATTTAAAAAAATACTATATTATTAAAAAAAGAAAAAAAAAGGGAAAAGAAAGAAAAAAGAAAGTCGTAAGACTTTCACTAATATTTTAAATTTAGGAGGGAATAAGAATGGATAAACAAAAATGGCAAAAAATAGATAGAACGGAACAAGAAAGCATACTGTTATTAGATTATGAACAAAAAGAAATTGATTTTTATACATCAAGGGAAGCGGTTTATAGAAGAGTTATAAAAGCAATAGGAACACCTGTAAAAATATATTATACTAAGCAATTAATTACAGGAGCAAAATGGAAAATTCCATTTGATGATAAAAAAGCAACAAAACTATTTTCAAAAAAAATATTAGTACGGAAACTTAAAATAAAACATAAAACTTGCTTTCTAGTAATTCTTAGTATGGCAATATAAACAACTAGATGTAACAGAAAATTTGTACAAGTATTAATTGTAGATTTTATCTATCATAATAAAATTATTATATAATAATAATTTTATTATACCCTTTAGTAAAATTAAGTTTATTTTAGTGTTTAGAGGGAAAAACAATGTATCCAGAAGAACTGAATAAATATAATAAAAAACAAGTAGACTTTATAATGGCAATGTTAGAAACAGACAATATAAAAAAATCAGCTGAAATTGCAAATATAAGTGAACCTACCGCTTATAATTATTTAAAGAAGCGGAATATTAGAAGATATAAATAAAATAAGAAAGAAATATATAGAAAACAGCTTTAAAAGGCTAGAATATGCTTCAATAAAAGCAACTGATACAATAATACAGATACTAGAAGATAATAAAACTTCTAGTTCTGTAAAATTAAATGCTAGTAAGACTATTTTGGATTATAGTTTAAAAGTAAGAGAACAGACTGAAATAATAGAAAAATTAGAAAATATAGAAAAGAGAATTAATTATGATAGATAAAAAAACAAAAAATCGAATACAAGAATTAGAAAACATATACTATATAGAAGATTTCGATGTAAATGAATACAAACAAGAAATTATAACAATGCTTGAAGGGGCTTTAGGACACAAAATAAATATAACATTACTTAATAATAAATATTTTAGCAAAAAAGATTTGGAAAGAGATATTTTTGAACAATTATCGATTGAGGATTTAAGCACATTAGTTTACGACAATAGTAAAACAGGAAAAGAAAATTAATAATAAATTTAATTATTCTTTTCATAATCTTTAATTGCAAATAACAAAGATTGATTTACTACTTCATTAATTGAAATATCTTCTTTTTTAGAAATTTCCCTTATTTTGTCTAAAATTCCTTCTTCAAGTCTTAAAGTATATTGAATATATTTTTTATCAGACTTTTTATGAAATGCTATTCCCATATAAAATTCACCCATTATTATTGTACCCACTTTTAAATATAAAAATACACATATTTTATGCTTGTATTTTTTACAAGTATATGCTACAATAAAAATAAGGAGGAATATGTATGGAATTTGAAGAAAAAATAAAAGAATTTTCAAAAAAAATAGCAAAATTGCAACAATCAATAGATACCGAAGAAGCTACAAAAATGTCATTAATAATACCTTTTTTTAGTTTGTTAGGATATGATGTATTTAACCCTTTGGAATTTACACCTGAATATATTGCAGATGTTGGGATAAAAAAAGGTGAAAAAGTAGATTATGCAATAACAATTAATAATCAAGTTACCATATTAATAGAAGCAAAATGTATAAATGAAAATTTACAAAAACATGGTTCTCAATTATATAGGTACTTTGGCACAACTGAAGCCAAAATAGGAATATTAACAAATGGGATAATATATAAATTTTATACTGATTTAGATGAAGCTAATAAAATGGATATATCACCTTTCTTAGAAATTGACCTATTAAATTTAAAAGATAGTGATATTTTGGAAATAAAAAAATTTTGTAAGGAAAATTTTGATATTGATACAATTATGAGTTCTGCTTCTAATTTAAAATATGCTAGTTCCATTGAAAGAATATTATCAGAAGAATTTGAAAACCCTTCTGAAGAATTTATTAGATTAATTTTAAATAAAGGAATATATGATGGTATTAAAACACAAAACGTAATAGATAAATACAGAACTTTATTAAAAAAATCTATAAACCATTATATAAATAATTTAATAAATCAAAAATTGCAAACTGTTTTAAATGCTACACCTGAAGAATCTAATACAATGACAGATGAAACAATTCCAGAAAATGAAATTATTACAACTGAAGAAGAATTAGAAAGTTATTATATTGTGAAATCTATCCTTGCAGAAGTTGTAAATCCAGATAAAATATCTTTTAAAGATACAAATAGTTATTTTGGAATATTATTTGATAATAAAGTTACTAAGTGGATTTGCAGAGTATTTTTAAAGGAAAATGTTAAATTTATAATTATTCCAGATAAAGAAAAAAATGAAATTCGTTATGAACTACAAAGTGTTTCAAATATTTATAAATTAAAACAACAGCTTATAGATAGAGTGAATAATTTTATAAAATAAAGAGAATAAAAACATTGATATTTACATTTTTAAAAAAGAAAAAAGCAAGCAATGAAATAGGTAAATTGCAAAAAGATAAAGAAAAAATACAAGATGAAATAAAAAAATTAAGCATGCATAAATCTACATTAAATAAAGAAATTACTGATATGTCAAATAAAAAAAATAATATAGAAGCGGAAATATTATCTGTAGAATTATGGGATAGAGATAAACTACTTCAAATATTATGCAAAAACTTTGAATTTAACATAAATAATATTGATAAAAAAATATATAGGAATAATAAAAATGCAATTAGTAATGATGACGATGATGACAATGATGAAGTGATAGACCCACTTCTTATGGAAGCAATAGAAATGTGCATTGAAGTAGGTCAAGCATCGGCTTCATGTATTCAAAGAAGGCTTAAAGTAGGATACTCTAAAGCTGAAAGAATAATTGAACAAATGGAAGAAATGGGTATAATATCAGGCTACCAAGGAAGTAAACCAAGAGAAATATTAATAACTAAAGAAAAATGGAGAGAATTGAATGAAAAAAATAATAAGGGAGAATGAATAAATGTCAGATATAGATGAATTAATAAAATTAAAAGAATTATTGGATAAAAACGTTATTACGCAAGAGGAATTTGATAAAAAGAAATCTGAACTATTAAATCAGAAAGATAATAAAAATAATCCAAAAACAAAGGGTAAAAAAGAAAAGAAAAAGACCAAACCATCGACAATAATATTAGCTATAATTATTGTCGCAATAATAGTTGCTTTTGCTAATACTACTTCTAAAGTTCCAAGTTCATATACTAATAAAGATTTACTTATATCAGAATATAATTTGTCTGAAGAAGAGGCTAATCAAGTTATATCAGTAATAGATAATTGTGGTTATTCAGATTATTATTCTGATTATACACTCGAAAAAAGTATAGATAATGAAGAAATACCTGGTTCTATTGGTTTTGAAATAAAAAATGGTGAAAATATAGTTGGGTTTATTGATATAAAGGATAATAAAGTTGTTAATATACAATATAGTGATAAAATATTATATGAAAATGATGCTGTACAACATACATTATCGGAATACGTCATTACGTCAGATGAAGAAAGTTCTTATATATCTCAAACGCAAGAAGTTATAAAGAGTGTATTAAAATCACCTTCAACTGCAAAATTTCCTTGGAGTTATGATGAATATGGTATCGGAAAAAAAGACGGTTCAGTTATAGTTCAAGGATATGTAGATTCTCAAAATGGATTCGGAGCTATGGTTAGGGGTACATATCAAGTAACGTATACAAACAATACAGTTACATCTCTTATCTTCGATGGTGAAGAATATATGAAATAAAAATCCTAATTGGTAAATTGGAAGCGAGTGGAAATAATGGCTATTTTATTATTAATAATAAATATATTATGCATGGTATTTATATTATATAAAAAGCACAAGGATTGCTTAAAAACTTCAATATGGAAAAATATATTATTAGGTTTTGCTATTTTTTGTACAATAGGAAGTGTAATTACAATCGATATTAAAGAGGCATCTTTAGTATATTCAGTCCTTGCTATTATTTTATATGCAATTTATTTTATGAAAAGTGGTATTATTATAAAAACAAACTCTAATAGTGTGGGAAATACGAATTTAAAAAATATAGTTGAAATTAGTAATAACAATACAAAGAATTTTAATAAGATTTCAAACACTTCTCAATTACATTTTATAAAAAATTTTAATATTGAAAATTTATCAGATAGTCAATTAGATGCTTATAATAGAAAAGGCGATGAACAAATAAAAAGAATAAATAATATACGTTATAATTTAGAAACAAAAGAAGATTATGAAAAAGCTATAGAAGTATATGAAGATATAATATTAAATGAAGGAATGCATTTTACTAGTGATTTCCATTTAATGAGACTTGCAGAATTATATTATAAAACAGAACAATATGATAAAGCATGGAATTATTTAAATGACTTACAATTTTCCTATCCTCTTTTAATACATAAAATTCGTTGTTTTCAAGTAAAAATTTTAAAAAAAGAGAATAGAAATGTTGATGCACTAGCAACCCTAATGTGTGCAAATTTATATGATTATAGTAATCAAAAATCTAGTTCTATAGATGTTGAAAGGTTTAAAAAAGAAGCAAATATTTTATTAAAAAAAATTGGATTAGATAAAGATGAAAGTTATTTTTCATATTTGATATATTTAATTAATTGTCAATTAAAATATAAAACATCTTTGTCAAATAAAGAAGTTACATTAAGAAAGAATTTTCAAAATTTTTTACATGATATTAATTCCAATAAAAATATGACAATAGAATTAAATAAAGGTAAAAAAGAAGTTAAAAATATGAATAAGAAGGCTGAACAAGATAAAAAACAGTTAAATATAAAACCTGGTTACTATCCTGATAAATTACAAGCTATATTAAATGAACAACCTCCTAATACAAATAATATAAATAAATTAAATGAATTTTATCAAAATCATAGTAAAAAACTATATGAAATTCATTTGGCTAATATTAGCAATTTTGTTATAGAACCTAATAAGTATAACACCTATCCAATAACTTCAGTAGAAAAATCATTTTTAAAATATATAGATTCCCAACCTATAACGAATCCCTCTATTGCACAATATTGGACTTACGAATATAATTTAGATTTTAATAAAACTATTAATAGATTTTTAGATAATGATTATATAAAAATAGTAAATTACAAAAACCCCATTAATATGACTGTTCCAGAATTAAAAGAAATATTAAAAAAAGCAAATATAAAACCAAGTGGAAATAAAGATAATTTAATTAAATTAGTCCATGAAAACATTACAATCGATATGCTTGAAAAGTTATTTGACAATCAAGAAAAATATTTTTTATTAACGGATAAAGGAATAGAATTAACAAGTGATATACGCCCATCTATTACAAAAGATTTAGAATATGAAGATACATGTTATGCTTTAATATATAATTATGAATTTGAACAAGCCAACACGCTTATTTATAATTTTGAAAATAATAAGAATATAAAACAATGTATAAATACAAACATTGATATATCTTCTAATAAAAAAATAACTACATATGAAAATCCAATAAATCCTGTGTTAGATAAGAAGATGGCAGAAAGATTTGAAACATATATTAATAGCACTGATAAAACAATTCCATTACCATTGCAAAAATATGAAAAAGAAATGCGAGTTTGTATTGTAATGGGACAAATGATGGGAGTGAATTTAAAAAAAGTAGAATTACTGTTTTTAAGAAAAAATAATACTGATATAGACAAAAAAATAATTGGTGATACTATTCGTAAATTATATTCTTTATTATAATAATTAATGCAATAGTAAAAATTTTTAGTATATAAACAAAATATAAATAGTGTGTAATATTGCTAATTTACACACTATTTACATTTTGAAACATATTCCATACGTAAAAGTGACGAAAATTAAAAATACCTATAATATTCTATTTGTTAAATATTTATACTTATACCAAATCCACCTACAAAATAAAATTGTTTAGTATTTACTTTACTGTAGTTCACCAAAATAAACAAAAGTAGGGTGTTTTTTGTAGCACTCTACTTTTATTTTAAACCTTGCGCATATTAAAATTACTACAATTCATTAATTTCTATTCATATTCTATTTTCTCCATATGCAATATATATAATAAAATTTTATTGACTTTTGTTAAGATTTTCACTATAATATGCGATAGATTTGGGGGTAACTTTGGAAGATACATTTGCTAATAGAAAAAAATGCTTGAAATATGCAATATGAAACAAGTAGACTTATGTAAAAAAACACATTTAAGTAGCGGATTAATAAATATTTAAAAGGAAGGATACTTACTAGGCAAAATAAATTATCAATACTTGCTGATGCAGTAGATACTAATGAAATGCGGTCAATAGAATTTAATGTTCCGATGGATAAAAATTACGGAAAATCACAATTTACAGAAATTAAAGTTATAAATCTTTCTACAAATGAAGTTATTCAAATCATCCCTTATTCTTATAGAACAGATATTTCAGAAGAAGATCATAAGAATTTTTGCCGTCTATGCTACAGATAATTTTATGACTCCGTTTTTTGATGTTGGAGATATTGCTATATTTAAAAAATATAAAGAATTTGTAAATAACAAAACTTACTTATTAAAAAAATAGGAATCTAATAATAGAGATATAGAACTTCAAACAATGAATATGTAGAATTTTCCTACACAAACAAATTTATATTTTGAAGATATTGAAATTTTAGGTGAAATAATAAAAATAGACAATAAAACTGCTTTTGAATAATTTAATTATTAATATTTTATAATATATCAAAATATAACGAATATTTGATGATGATGTTTTAAAAAAAATTAAGTTAAGTAAAAATAGTTTAGATTTACTAGATAAAAAAATCATAAAACATTTTACAAAATAAAAGGAGAACAGCTAGTGTCCTCCAAAGTCTTCTGACACCCGTATATTACATTGTAATATAGGGAAAGTTTGAGCAAGTACTTTAAGCTCCTGACAAGGAACTTATCGCTCTTATTTATAAATATATTTTAACATAATATATTTATATTGTCAATTGACTTTATTATTTTATGCAAAAGCAATAAAAATATTACTATAAACAGAGAAATTTATTTATGGAAAAAATCTAATTTCTGAAGATAAATATTTAAAAATAATAGAAACTGTATAAGGGAATTATCCTATCATTGATATTGTTTTTATATTACCCAAGTAAAAAGATAATCAAAAAAGAAGATGATTTTGAACTGGTGTCAAACTGTCATCAGTTGAAATTAATTACATTAGGATATTAAAAATAATTTTGGTGAAAAAATACTATGTGACTGGAAAGTAAAAATTTGAAACATTTTTACTTTCCAGTCACACTACATATTAAAAATCTACATTCATATATTGGAAAATTTAATGATATATGATATAGTATACAAAAAATTAAGAAAGGATTTATTAAGTATATTCAATCTAATTATAAGAAAAGTTTTCAAAAGATTTTTTTGTTTTTCTTTTCTGAAGTGCTTGAAAATGCTAGGTTTTAAAGAAATAAAAAATAAATTCATTTTTTTGTCTTGGTTTTTAAACAAAAAAATGTTGAAAAAAGAAGGAGTATAATATATAATAAAATGGATTTTGAATAAAATAATAGAGGAAACGTTATGAATTTACTTTTATGTGGAAATAAAAAGGTTTTTGATGGAGTACTTACACAGCTTATATCAATAACAAATAAAACCAAAGAGCCTATCGATGTGTATATTTTTACAGCAAATATTACAAGAATAAATGCAGATTATACATCTATAGACGATGAACAATTAGACTTTTTAAACAAAGTTGTAAAATCTAAAAATCAAAAAAATAATGTAAAAAAAATAGATGTTACAGAACTTTATGAAAAAGAATTTGGTCATTGTAAAAATGAAGAAGCATATTGTACGCCATATACATTATTAAGACTATTTGCAGATTTAATACCAGAAATTCCAGATAAGATATTGTATCTTGATATTGATATCATGGCAGGAGATGATATTACAAAATTATATAATATAGATATAACAAATTATGAAT
>CAZUHD010000076.1:0-9184 GCA_964620415.1 uncultured Clostridium sp. | reverse complement strand
CTATGACAGACAATAATATTGGTTTAGTAAATAATTTAGCTGAAATAGCAGAAAGTTATAGTACATCTGGAATGGAAGATAAAGATTCTATCCCAGGAGATAAACAAAAAAATGGAGATGATTTAGGTTCATGCAACTTATCAATAGGTGTTAAAACTGGTGCAGCAATAGGATATATAACATTTACAATATCAGTATTTACCATGTTGATAGCAGGAGCATATCTAATAAATAGAATAATTATAAAAAGAAATAACTTATAGAAAGGAGGTAGAAAATGGAAAAGCTAAAACGTAAAACAAGATATTTAATTAGTACTGTAATTATACTATTTATTGGAATTATAAGTTTATGTAGTACTTCTAATGCTGAAATTGCACTTAAATGGGAAGACTTCCCTCATAAAAGACAGTGGGCTTGTTTTCAACATCCTGGAACGTTCCATGCTAGATTAAGAGGACGAGACCACCTTGATCTTACTTCATATACTTATGACTTAGAATATACATATCAGGTTCAATCGAATCCTGTTGATTATTATTGTGAAAAAGAGGAGTGTCCAAGAACGGCGACCGAAGGTAAGCATGCACATTATAAAGGATGGGGCTATTGGGGAGATACCGCAACGAGAAAATTAGAAGGACTAACTGGTTCTGTGGGGATTGGAACGATTCCACCCGCATTGACTTCTGAGTTAGAAATAACAAATTATTTTAAAGACCCTAGCATGCGCTGGATAGATTCTTCAACTGGTTCTGATGGAAGTAAATCTGCAGATGCAAGAGCTGTGGCTTGGGTTTTATGGCATCATACGGGTTGGAAAGGACCATCACAAAGCTGGATATGGCAGTTTCACGAATTAGTTCAAAGTGTTATAAATTCAGGAACGACGAGAAAACCAGACAAGTTAGCTCCCAAACTAGAAAACACTAGAAGAGGCAAAACCAGTGGGGTGAGGAATGATTTCAACATTCATAATCCAATAGCAACTACTACTAAAGTGAGTGAAAATAGTACACCAGAACCAGAACCAGAACCGACACCATTTGACCCAGAAGTGGTTGATCCTAGTATGAGTGAAAATACGGATTGGTACATTGAAAATGAAGAAGTTAACGGATTAAAAAAATATTTAAATGATACAAATGAGCCTAAACTAGAGAATACCGGTGCGAAACCAGTTCAGTCAGATAATGCAGAATGGGTAGGACCATTTAAGATTGATTATGATGACATTAATAAGGAAAAAGAATTTACGGATGTAAATGATAGTGGTATAAATGCGGTAAGTAAAATAGTAGAAATGAAAGTTGAATATCTTGATGGCACATCAGAAGATGCAACTATAAAGCAAAATGATAAAACAATAACAGACCTTAAAGAGCTTAAGAAAGAAGTGGATTTTTATGTAAAAAATCCACATCCTGAAAAAGAAGTAACAAATTTACATATAGAACTTGAAAAATGTGCAATATATTTTGCTGTAAGTGCAGGAGTATGTGATGGAATCAGAACATTTCCATCAGAACCATATGAAACTCAGGACAAACTTGACAAATGGGCTGAAGAAAAGTATAAAGCGACCATCGAAGGACTACTAGCATCTGTGACTAATGACTATAAGGAAGGCGATTATAAGCCAACAAATCCTAGCCGAAAAGTGGTAGAAAAAAGTATGAAGACTTCGTATACAATATATAAGCCACAAACTTTATTAAGAATAGAAAGGGAAGAATCTTATAGAATTGAGGCATGGTATATGGGCTTAGATATTCCAGTAAAAGCATATAAAGCTGATATAGAATTAGAGAAAAAAGGTAACTATAATGGAGAAGAAAAGGATCTTTTAGATGGTATAAAATTTGCAGTTTATTGTGATCCTTGTGGATATATAAAAGATATTAAATCAAATAGTAAAGCATCACATGGCTGGGAAATTGTGTTTACAAATAATTTTAACGAAGCAAAATTATGGATAACTAGAAATGGAAAAGTTACAATACCATATTTATTTACAGGAGATTTTTATACTTATAGATTAATAGAAGTAGATGCAGAAGATACTTCTGATAATCACTATTATAGAGATAAATTTAGACTTTCAAAAGTAACACCAACAGGAAGCCTGGGACACATAACAGAAGGAGGTAAAACATATTGTACAGTTGAGGGGCTTAAGCTACCATCTAATGGAAAAATTGCTATTACAGTTACAAATGATAGATCATCTGGTGACTTAATATTAGATAAATTTGATGAAAAAGATGGTACAAAATTAAAAAATGCAAGATTTAAAATCCAACTTGTAAGAAGTGAAAAAACAGCAGAGCCTGAACATGATCTTAATGAATCAGGATGGCTGAACCCAAATGCAGCAAAGGTAGGAAATGGAATCTACGACTTTACAGGCGTGCTTCATGATAAATATATAGACCATTGCGAAGGAAAAGATGCAGGAGAGTTTGTAACAGATGAAAATGGTCACTTAGAATTAAAAGGTATATTAAATGGTACTTATCATATCTATGAAACAAAGGGCGATTGGGGATATGATATAGAAGGACAAACAGATGAAGAAGGAATTAAACATGTATATGATGAGAAAGAGTATTGGGTAGATATAACTGAAGTACAAGTCCTTTCAACAAGTAAAAATAAAGTAACATATGGAGTACCTAATATAAGAACAAGAGGAAATATTAAGATTAAGAAAGTTGACTATGATACAGGAAAACCATTAAAGGATGCAGAATTTAAGATAAAATTAGTTGGAGACACGGATGTAAGAGGCTATGATAGATATGCAAATGGATGGCTTATGGGACAAAATGGAGACGATTATTTAGAAAGACATTTTAAAGAGTTCCTAACACCAGACTTTGCAAAAGGAGGAGTATTTAAGACAGATGAAAATGGAGAAATAAATCTTAAAAACATACCTCTAGGAAAATATGAAATTTATGAAACTAAAGGAGCTATAGGACATGATATAGAAGGACAACACGGAGATGAGCATGATTATGATTATGTTGTGGAAGGCGAAAACAAGAAATATGTCAAATTTGCTGAATTATTTGTAGTCAAAGATGGATATGCGACAAATGAAAGGAAACTACACAATGATTTAACAAGAGGTAAATTGGAAATGGAAAAATCAGACTACATTTACAGGGATAAAGAGGATTTAAGAAAATTAGAAGGAGCTAAATTTATATTTTTCTTAGAAGAGCTTACCGATTGTGAAGGAGGAGCGAAACGAGGCAAGGACGTAGATACAACTGGATGGATTAGAGATGGAAATAATCTTGGAAACGATTTCACGGAAAAAGAATTAAAGGATATTTTAACTTCTGATGTACACGAGGCAGGTATTTATGAAACAGATGAAAATGGAAAAATAATTATTACAGGAATACCTAATGGAACATATCATATATATGAGATAGAAATGCCGGTAGGATATAATATGGAAGAACAAGATGGATATGTGCAAAATGGATATGGTGGCGATAAAGATTGGGTAGACTTTGGAACAATACAAGTAGATAGTTTTAAAGCAGAAAAGGAAGGAGAAGATTCAAAACAAAGACAAAGTAAAGTAGAAAAAGAGAAAACTTTTGTTGAAATTTTGAATAGACACATAATTGATCAGAAAGATGGATTAGTAGGATTTGTTTGGGTCGATAAACCTGGTGAAAGTAAGGAAGGTATAACTGATGCAAACTATAACAGTTTATATGATGAAGGTGAAGAAACTCTATCTGGAATAAATGTAACTTTAAAAAATGCAGCTGGAGAAAGAATGGCAAGTACGGTAACAGGAGATGGAGGAAGATATAATATAGCAAAGTGGGATGCTGATGTTCCAAAAGAAAAGCACGTTGATCCTGAAAAAGAAGAGCTATATCTCTGGGATTTGGAAAACGCTTATGTAGAGTTTGAATATAACGATACAACTTATGTGTGTGTACACCCATTTGAAGGCGGAAGCGATAAAGTTGTAATAAATTCAAAAGCACAAAAAGATATAATGACTGCAGAGAATCTGAATGATAAGAACTTAAACGTTGATTATGCTATAACAAAACAAAATGGAGAAGTAGGAATGAGCCGAGATGAAATGAGAACTACAAAATATACGAGTGGTGAGTTATCAAGCCATGGATTGATGGCATATTATAATGATAATAATCATATTGTAGAAAATATAAATCTTGGATTATGGGAAAAAATTGACCCAACATACAAAGTTTGGCAAGATATACAGTATAGTAAGGTAAAAATAAGAGGATATACATATACTTATGATTATGGAACGTATGACGAAGAAGGAAACTACGAAGATGGTACTCAAGGAAAATTAACAGCAGATAACACTCCTGAGTTAACGGCTTATTTCCAAGAAGGAGCAACCGTATATGGTGCAGAGGTATATCCATCAGATATAGCTTACACTCAACAAAAATTAGAAGACAAATTAGGAGGCAAATTAGAAGGAAATGGAATGGAAATGTATGTAGTATATAAAATATCAATTCGTAATACTACAACAACACAACTTGAAAATATATATAATGAAAAAGCATTATTCTTAGATAATTTATGGAATACATATGATTCTGAAAGATTTGAAATTAGTGCGGATAATACGGGTGAAAATAAATGGAAGGAAAAAGAAGGATATAAAGGTTCAGAATATTTTGCTGGATGGTCAGGCGGTGATGGTACTGCGACATATGACTTAAATGATCATCAATTAGGAGACAGAGAGGAAACTAAAAATAGTGATAAGTTAAGTGATGGTATTGAATCAGGTCAAACTAAGTGTGTATATATACAGTTTAAAGTTAAACAATCTTTCTTAAATAATATGTTAAATGGAAATATAGAAATTCTTGAAAAGCAAATGCAAAAAGCTGCAACTATAGCGTATACAGATGCCTACCATGTTTATTATAGGAATGATAATCTATGGAATGGTGGAGTAGAAAGATATAGGGGCGATCCTAATGACGACAAACATCATGATATAAATGCAACAATTGAGTCATATACTGGAAAATATTTACATAGGTCACTAAATGAACAACATGACTCAGGAAGCTTAGCGTTAGTAATAAAGCTTGCAGATACTAGAACAATTAAAGGTTCAGTATATGAAGATCTGGAAGAGCTGAAACTGAAAGGAGATACCCCTGAGGTAAACGAACCTGATGAAGTTCATGAGGCTTTAGGAAATGGTATTATTGATGATGGTACTGCTGAAGGACATGTAGTTGCTGAAGAAAATAGAGTAGAACACATAAAAATAGAATTAATTGATGCAGAAGAAAAAGATAATGATGGAAAAGATCATGAAAAAGTACTATCTGAAGATGAAGAGGTTGTAAAAAATATAAAACCAACATTAATTTTTGGCGATTTTATGGGAAATGGAATATATCAAGGTCAAGAAGCTGAAACACATTCTGACAGCCATGGAAATTATGAGTTTGCAGGTATAGTACCAGGACTATATTATCTAAGATTTACATATCCTGACAATAATGAAGAAACAAAGACTATATTAGTTGATAAAGATGGTAACAAGATTGAAGATATTAAAACAAATGATTATAAGTCAACAATAATTAATACAGAGGAAGGTAAAGCAGGAGATATTATTAAGAATGCAATGGAAACACAATATAGTGATATGAAAAATTATCTCAATAATAATAAGATGGTACAAGAAACTGTACAAGAAAAAGAAATACAAGATCTAGTACAGCAATATACAGAATGGTATAAATATATGAATAGTGATACTTATAATATAGGTTCTGATGATATTAAGAGAAGAAATTCTTTAGGAAATTATGAATATTTACAAGATGTAGATGAAAATCAACAAACTTACACAGATATAAAAGTAAGTGATGATGAAGCAGCTGTTCGAGATGATGCCTTTACATTTAAAGATGTATGGAGCTATACGCCATATTTTAGTATCACAGTAGAAAATACAGAAGTTCCTAAGGCTACAGTAAGCTTTGATGGAGATGGTTCACATCAATGGGAATATAAGGGATTTAACCTAGGATTAATAAAAACACCTATAACTGATATTAGAATAGATAAGATGATAACAAACATTAAACTAACAAATTCTGTAGGAACAACATTGTCAAATAACAAACCTATGGAGCCAACTGAATATGTAGCAGCTTTAGACAATTTAGAAGGAGGAAGTAAATATTCAAGAGTAGAAATGGCGTTACAGGAAATATATGGTAGTGCTATAGAAACAACTTATACAATTACTTTAACAAACTTATCTGAACAAGACTTTATAGAAGATGAATCAGTAGACGGAATTTTAAACGGAGAATTTGGCTATTATTTTAAATATGGAAAATCAGAAAATGCTAACTCAAAAGAAACAACAATAACCGAAGTAATAGACTTATCAGATCCTGACTATAAATTAGACAATTATTTAGATAAACAAAGTATATATGGATTAAAGAAACATCTCAATGAATCTGATAAACCAGAGGAACAGATTAATGTTAAAGCAGTTCTAAAAAGTACCACTGAAGATGATCCTGAAGATGACCCTGAACGTAAATTTAAAGAATGGGTTACTAATTTAGAGGGAAAGAAAGATTATGATAAATATTTAAGCATTGAAGGTTTCTCTTCATTTGAGGCAGGAGAAGAAATAGTATTTTCATATACAGTAGGTACTAGACTAGAAGCAAATATGGACATGTTATTAAATAATGATGCTACCACGGCAAGATTTAAAATGGACACAGGTGCAACATTAAGGACAGGATTTAAATGGGAAGATCGCTATACTGATACAGATATAGTTATGACACCAGACACAGGTGGAGATAGACGTCATATTAATTATATTGCAATAACACTAGGATTAATAGTTTTGGTAGGTGGTATTGTTTTCATAAAAAAAGTAATACTAAAATAACATAAACACATACAAAAAGGAAGCAAACAAGAAATTGTTAAGCTTCCTTTTTTGTACAATAATAGTGAAGTCACCAAAATTATAAAACATGAATTATAAATAGGATTAGTTTGCATAAGCTAGTTTTTACAAATTTCAGAGAAATTTTATCATATATCTTATAACAGAAAAAGAGCTGCAGGTTGCAACTCTTGAAACAAGAAAAATCAAAATTCTTCTTGTCTTTTTAATCTTGTTCGACATCAATAAAAATTGGATCATTAAAAAAATCTATTAATGTTATATTGAATCCTTCACAAACATGCAATAAAGTATCTAACTTTATAAGCTCTGTTGTACCATTCATAAAGGAACACAATGTAGAACGAGGTATACCAGAGGATTTAAATAATGCCCATATAGACATATTATTTTTATCTAGATAATAACGGATACGTTTGCGAACTGCATCAGACAAAGTCATAAAATATCACCTCTATTACTTTGGAATACAAAAAGTATAACAAGAAAAATGTCGAAAATAGTCTATTTAACTATACTTGTGAGTACTTTTTGTACACAAAGTCTAATGCAAATATATAAAAATATTATTTCCAGAATAAAAAATAATATAAAAACCTCTCAAAAAAGTTTTATTTTTTGAGAGGTTATAAAAAACTATTAAATTAATAATTTTTTATAATTAAAGACAAATCTCGTATTAATTTTAAAGCTTCAATAATATCTTTATCATTATATTTTATTAAAAGTTGCTTAGTTTTTGCAATAGAATTATCATCTAATCCAAATAAAATATAATCAGCGGAATGACCGCTTAAATCACGAAGTAATTTTATACTTCTATAAACTAAGTTCCCTTGTCCTTTTTCAACTAATCCTAAAAATTGACTTGATACCCCTATTAATTTAGCCAAGTCTGTTTTATTAAGCCTAAGTTCATCTTCTCTAATATGTTTTATTCTCTGTCCTCTTGCTATTTGTTCGTCTCTTTCTATATTTTGATCAAAATTTTTACTCATATTATTCCTCCTTTAATTTAATTTTAAAACATAAAAAACACAAAATAATAGAAAAATATTATGTGTACATATGGTATTTTTTGAGTTTTTATGGTATATTAAAAAAATAAATGAGAAAGCAAGGGGGGAATATATGGAAGACACAAGCAAGATGAAAATACTAATAATAGAAGATGATATTAAAGATTGTAATTCATTTAAAGAAGCAGTATCTATTAGAAATGATATAGAAATAGTAGGAATAACTGATTCAGATGCTGAAGCAATGCAATATGTAAAAACAAAACATCCTGAGGGAATAGTTTTAGACTTAGAATTAAATAATAGTTTGTCTGGAAGTACAGATTCATTTCAATTTTTGGAAAACTTACAGAAACTTAATCTAAAATATGAACCTATAATTATTGTGACAACACACATAAATTCCAAAAGAACCTATGAAATACTTCACAGAAAAGGAGTAGAATTAATACTTTATAAGGATCATCCTAAATATTCAACCGAACATGTCTTAAATTGTTTTATTAATTTAAGAAAAATGAGTAATAACAAAACTTCTTCAATGACAGAAAATACTGAAACTGAAAAAGAAAAAATATCAAAATTAATAGAATCTGAATTAGAACTAATAGGAGTAACTTCTAAATTAAAAGGAAGAGAATACATATTTGATGCAATTTTATATTTAATTGAAAATGAAAACAATGATACAAGTGTAATACAATATTTGGTGAAGAAATATAAAAAATCTTCAACAACAATAACTAATGGCATTCAAAATGCAATTATACATGCGTGGAGGATTACTCCAATAGAAGATATAGAAAAATATTATACTGCTAGAGTGAATTATGAAACAGGAATACCAACTCCTATGGAATTTATATATTATTATGTTGGTAAAATAAAGAAAATGTTGTAAAAAATAGAATATAGATATGTAAGAAGAACGTCTGTTTAAATGGACGTCCTTCTTTTTGCTATTTTTCACTATATTTCACCATTTTTTATTATCAGTAAATACCGTCAGAAAATTCAAAAAAGATGGTATTTTTTAATTACAACAACAAAAAGTTGAGTAATTAAAAGGTGGTGAGATATATGAGTTGGGGAGATGCATTAGCTAGATGGCTACAAAAATGGTGCGGATAAAATAATAAGTAAGATAGAAGTAATATAAAATAATTATATT
>CAZUHD010000075.1:0-9222 GCA_964620415.1 uncultured Clostridium sp. | reverse complement strand
AAGATAAGTTTAGAGAGTATATGAAGTTGTAAAAACAATTTTTTTATGCTGTGAATTGTAAGAAAAGAATTTGTAGAAAAAAATCCATAAAACTATGGATTTTTTTTAATATACCTGCTATAATAAAATTACTTTTAAATTTGGAGAGGGTAAAAATGATTTTTAAAGATTATTACAAGATATTGGAACTAAAGACAAATAGAGTATCTTCAGAACAAATTAAAAATGCTTATAGACTAGCTGTTAAAAAACATCATCCAGATTTAAATGTAGAGGACAAGCTAGCTGAAGAGAAAATCAAAGATATAAATGAAGCATATAGAGTACTTTCAGATGCAGTAGCAAAGAAAAAATATGACAGGATATGGACTAGGAACAACAATCAAAATAGACAAAAACAAAATAAAGATAATGCAGGAAAAACAAATTCTGCATTTGATGAATTTTTTAATATGTTTTTTGGAACTATAAATGATAAAGATAAAGAGGAAAAACAATCCCAAAAGAAATCTGAAAAGACTCCTATACCAGGAGAAAATATTCAAACTGCAATAGATGTAGATATAGAAGAAGTTTTTTATGGTTTAGATAAAAAAATGACATTAAAAACAACTGATGGAAAAACCAAAGTATTTACTGTTGCGATACCTGCTGGAATTCATAGCGGAGAAAAAATACGTTTACTTGGACAAGGAAAACAAGGTGTTGATGGTGGAAAAAACGGAGATTTATTTATAAAAGTCAATATAAAAGATAATGATAGATTTAAATTAATAGGAAATGATATATATACAAATCTCTTTTTAACTCCGTGGGAAGCGGCACTGGGAACAAAAACAACGGTATATTCAATAGATGAAGGAACAGAAATTAATGTACCAGAAGGAATAACAAGTGGAGAAACTATTACAGTTGCAGGTAAAGGATATAAAGATACAAAAGGTGGTAGAGGCAATTTAATAGCTAAAGTTAGCATTATGATACCAAAAAATTTAAGTCAAGAAGAAAAAAAATTATTTAAAAAATTAAGTACAGTATCAACTTTTAACCCTAGAAAAACATAGATTTGTAAAACACTATTGACATAAAAAGTTAAAAATGTTATAATGATTTATGGTGTTTATTACAAATGAGTAATCTATGTTTAAAAATCATAGAAAGTGGAGGAATTTAAAATGGAATCATTAGAAGGGAAACATTTTAGTATAACAGATCCAAAGGGAGTAAACACTGTTATTTATGAGGTTTACAAAACTGAGAAAGAATATTTAAAAAAATATCCTAAATATACTGTTGAAAGATTAAATTCAACAGAACAGTTTGTTGGAGATTTAAAGAAAAAGACATTTTATGTAGAAGACCCTCAAAAAAAAGGAAATCAACTAGTTATATTTTCATTTGCTAAAGATAAGGTTGTTATTAATAATGGGTTATTAATAAATGATGAAGTTAAAATTTCAAAAAAACCAATACCATTTAAATATAATACAATTTATTCAGAAGAGGAAACAGAATTAAAAGATTTTAGATATACACCAAACTTAAAAAGGGCAATTACGATTATAGACCCTGAAACAACAGAAGAAATAAAACCTGATCTTTATTATGATAAAGAAGCAGATGAAGTTAAAGGGAAATGCAAATTAAAACCATATAAGTCATATTTTGCGTTTGAAATTAGAGACGATAATAATAAGGAGGAGTCTTAAAATGACAAAACAAGAAATTGATGCAGAAGAATTAAAAAAACATAGAGAGCCTTGCACTGCCGATGATAACGAATTTAGAGTTTGTTCAGTAGCATTCGAAGAAGCATCAAAAAATCACGAACTATACGAACTAAAAGTAACAAGAGATGCTGGAGTTCAAGGTGATATATTAAAACTAAAACCAGAAGACACAACATCAATAAAAGCTTATAATGGAGGACATAAAGAAGTATCAGGAAATGAAAAAAGTGAAAATGATGGTACAAGAGGATAAAGACGAAAGAAAAGGAAGAGTAAATTATGGGATATAGAATTGAAGGTGCCTTTAGAAAAGGTAAAACTACAATTATTATTGCAACAATACTATGGGTTTTAATAGCCATAGCATTTATTATGCCCTTAACCTGTGGAATATATCAAGTACAATTATCTGGAAAATTTGATTCTAATGCATTTGCAAATGTATTTTCTAGAGCAGCTTTAAACCCTATATTGGGTTTTAAAAATGTTTTTAGATACCATTTATTTGGAAGCTATATTAAATATTTATTTGTATTTTCATTATTTTATTTGCTGATACTTGCATTAGGATTATTTAGATTATCACCAAAACATAGTTATACTGATATAGAGCATGGGTCAAGCGATTGGAGCGAAGGTGGTGAACAATATCAAGTATTAAGTAGAAATAAAGGTATAATACTTGCAGAAAGGAATTACTTACCTGTTGATAAGAGAGGAAATACAAATGTTCTAGTAGTCGGTGGTTCTGGATCTGGTAAATCAGCATCTTATTCAATTCCAAATGCATATCAGAGGCTAGGTTCTTATATTTTCACAGATCCAAAGGGTGAATTATATGATAGAACAGCAGGATATTTAAAAGAACATGGATATAAAATAAAAGTTTTTAATTTAGTACATCCACAATTTAGTGATGGATATAATCCATTAATGCACATATCATCTGAAATAGATGTAGATGTCATAGCAAATACAATCGTGAAAGGACAGAAAACAGAGGGGGCAGGATCAGACCCGTTCTGGGATGACTCTGCAGAAATGTTACTAAAAGCTTTAATTTATTATTTAATAGCAACAAGACCTTCAGAAGAACAAAACTTAGCAAGCTGTGCAGAACTTGTTAGAGCAGCAAACACAAATGGAGGAAGCAATTTACTTACAGACTTAATGAGTGAACTTCCTTATGATCATCCAGCAAGAATGAACTATAAATCTATAGAAATTGCACCAGAAAAAACATACAGTTCTATTTTAAGTACATTACAATCAAAACTTGGAAAATTTGATTCAAAAGAAATTGCAGAATTAACTTCAACCGATACAATCGATTTTGAGCAAATTGGAACAGAAAAAACGGCAGTTTATGTTATTTCATCAGATACTCATGGGGCTTATGATTTTTTACTTACAATATTCTTTGCTCAAATGATACAACAATTATATGATTTTGCAGATAATAATGGTGGACAATTAAAAGAACGTACATATTTTATATTAGATGAGTTTGCAAATATAGGAAGAATACCAGACTTTGATAAAAAAATATCAACATCAAGAAGTAGAGGAATTTCATTTAGTGTTATCTTACAGAACTTAGACCAGTTAGAGGCAATATATGAAAAAGCACATGAAACAATAATAGGAAACTGTGACACACATATATTTTTAGGAAGTAACTCTCAAAAAACAGTCGAATATTTCTCTAAAGCTTTAGGAGAAAAAACAATTTCTCGTGAAAGCACATCTATAAACAGAGATAGAGAATACAAGAAAACAGGAACAAGTGATTCAGAACAAATAATGGCAAGAGCGTTAATGACACCAGATGAATTACGAAGAATGGACAATGACCTATGTATAATTTTTGAAAAAGGCATAAGACCAATTAAAGCTGAAAAATATTATTACTTTAAAAAACCTATGGCAAAAGAGATGGCTCTTTTAGAAATTAGTCATAATGATATTGGCGAAATAGAAAGAGGAAAATGGAGAAAATACAATCCATATAATCCTTATGTTGAAGAAGATGAAGAAAAAGAAGAAAAAGATTTAAAAATAGAATCATTAGATGATTTATTCGAAGATGACAAAAAAGAAGAAGAGTCAAAAGATGAAAAAAAGGAAGCTAATAAAGAAACAGTAAAAGAAAAAGTTCCAGATACAGAAAATAAAATAGAAACAGAAGATGTAAAACCATTGGATTTAACAAAAGAAGCAGAAGATGATGCACCTATTCTTCCTATGGAGGGTGCTCCTGAAGATGAATATGATCTGCAAAAAGAATTAGAAGCAAAATTTGATGAATTATTTGGACCAATGGCTGATGATGAAAATAATTAATTAAAATAGTAGAAACACTTAAGTAAAAAATTAAGTGTTTCTATTGTTTTTCAACAAAAACCGTAGTATAATAAATATGTTTAGAAAGGAAAATTTTTATGTTTGAAAAATTAGAATTAGTAGAAAAGAGATATGATGAACTTACAACTCAAATTAGTGATCCAGAAGTTATTAGTAATACTAATGAATGGAGAAAACTAGTTAAAGAGCATAGTTCAATGGAAGAGGTTGTTTTAAAATACAGAGAATATAAAAGTGTTGAAAAAGACATGAATGAATCTAAGGAGTTAATGAATGACCCAGAAATGAAAGAATTAGCAGAAGAAGAATATTATTCTGCTAAAGATAAACTTGCACAAATTGAAGAAGAACTTAAAGTTTTGTTAATTCCTAAAGATCCAAATGATGATAAAAGTGTTATTTGTGAAATTAGAAGTGGGGCAGGAGGAGAAGAAGCAGCTTTATTTGCAGGTACATTATTTAGAATGTATGGGATGTATGCTGAAAGGAAGCATTGGAAAATAGAAGTGTTAAATGAGAATACTACGGAATTAGGTGGATATAAAGAAATATCATTTATGGTAACAGGTAAAGGAGCATATAGTAGACTAAAATTTGAAAGTGGTGTTCATAGAGTACAACGTGTGCCTGATACAGAAAGTAGTGGAAGAATACATACATCAGCTGCAACTGTTGCTGTACTTCCAGTAGTAGAAGATATAGAAATAGACATCAATCCAGCAGATATAAAAATGGAAGTATATAGAGCCTCAGGTGCTGGAGGACAACACATTAATAAAACATCATCTGCTGTAAGACTTATTCATATTCCAACAGGCATAATTGCTGAATGTCAAACTCAAAGATCACAATTACAAAATAGAGAATATGCAATGAACTTATTAAAGTCTAGATTGTATGATATAGAAAAACAAAAACAAGATAGCGAAATTGCAAATACAAGAAAAAGCCAAGTAGGTTCAGGAGATAGAAGTGAAAAAATAAGAACCTATAACTACCCACAAGGAAGAATAACAGACCATAGGATTGGATTTAGTATATATCAAATGGAAAATTTCTTAAACGGAGATTTAGATGAAATGATAGATAATTTAATTGCAGCAGATAGAGCAGATAAACTAAAAGGTGATGAGGAATAAAAAAGTAATATGAAAAAAAGGTAGAGATTGTGTAAGGCAATTTCTACCTTTTTTCTATAGAAGCCATTTAAATAAAGCAATATTTTTGTTACAAGAATATTACAAGAATATTACAAAAATATAATAAAAGAGCTAATCTTAGAAAAGACTAGTAGAAAATTTTCATAATAAAATCTGTTGCAATTGCAACAGATTTTAAATGTTGGTAGAATTATTATCATAACAGTTAAACAAAAAGAAAAAAGTAAAGGGGATAATGAAGATGAAAATTATAAAAAGAGATGGAACTATTGTAAACTATAATCCAGAAAAAATAAGAATTGCAATTGGAAAGGCAAATAATGAAGTAAGTAGAAAGGAAAAAGCAACAAAGGAGGAAATAAATAGCATTATAGAATATATCGAAGGCTTAGACAAAAAAAGAATATTAGTAGAAGATATTCAAGATATTATAGAACAGAAACTTATGGAATTAGGTAAATATGTCTTAGCCAAAAAATATATTACATATCGTTATACAAGAGAATTAGTTAGAAAAGCCAACACTACTGATCAATCAATAAAAGAATTGATTGAAGGAGAAAATGAATACTGGAACAATGAAAATTCTAATAAAAATGCTAAAGTAGTAACAACACAAAGAGATTACTTAGCAGGAATAACTAGTACAGATATTACCAGAAGATTTTTATTACCAGAAGATATAGTAAAAGCACACGATGAAGGAATAATACATTTCCATGATGCAGATTACTTTGCACAGAATGCTTTACACAATTGTGAATTAATTAACTTAGAAGATATATTGCAAAATGGAACAATAATAAATGGAGTTATGATTGAGAAACCACATAGATTTATAACAGCAGCAACAATTGCAACTCAAGTAATACTTGCTGTAACATCTTCAAGCTATGGTGGAGCGACAATTTCATTAACTCATTTAGCACCTTTTGTAAGAAGTAGTTATGAAAAATTCTATCAAAAATACAAAGAAAGAGGAGAAACAGAGAAAAAATGCAAAGAATATGCAATGCAAGATACTAAAAAAGAAATAAATGATGGAGTACAAACATTTAATTATCAAGTAAACAGTATGACAAATACAAATGGACAAGCACCATTTTTATCTGTATGTATGTATTTAGGAGAAACAGATGAATATAAAGAAGAATTAGCAATGATAATTGAAGAATTTTTAAATCAAAGAATACAAGGATTTAAAAACGAAAAGGGAGTATATATAACCCCAGCATTTCCAAAATTACTATATGTACTAGAAGAAGATAATATCCATGAAGATAGCAAATATTGGTATTTAACAAAGCTTGCTGCTAAATGTACAGCAAAAAGATTAGTACCAGATTATATTTCTGAAAAGAAAATGTTAGAGTTAAAAATCGATAAAAATGGAGAAGGTCATTGCTATCCATGTATGGGTTGTCGTTCTTTCCTAACACCTTATGTTGACCCTAAAACAAATAAACCAAAATACTATGGAAGGTTTAACCAAGGAGTTGTAACAATCAATTTAGTTGATGTTGCTTTATCTTCTGGAAAAGATGAAGATAAATTCTGGAAAATATTAGAAGACAGACTAGAATTATGTCATAGAGCTTTACAAATAAGACATGAAAGATTAGCTAGAGCAACAAGTGATGTAGCACCGATCTTATGGCAAAATGGAGCTTTAGCAAGATTACCTAAGAAAACTAGCATCCATGAGTTATTACATGGTGGATATTCAACAATTTCACTTGGATATGCAGGACTATATGAATGTGTTAAATATATGACTGGACACAGCCATACAGATGAAAAAATAGGAAAAAAATTCGGACTAGCTGTAATGCAAAAATTAAATGATAAATGTAAAGAATGGAAAACTGCAGAAGATATAGATTACAGTGTATATGGTACACCAATTGAATCTACAACATATAAATTTGCAAAATGTTTAAAAGAGAGATTTGGAGAAATCGAAGGAATTACAGACAGAGACTATATTACAAATTCTTATCATGTACCTGTATTTGAAGAAATAGATGCATTTACTAAATTAAAAATAGAAAGTGAATTTCAACGTTTAAGCCCAGGTGGAGCAATATCTTATGTTGAAACACCAAATTTACAAAATAATATAGAAGCAGTATTACAAGTAATTAAATTTATATATGATAATATTATGTATGCAGAATTAAATACAAAATCTGATTATTGTCAAAAATGTGGCTATGATGGAGAAATTTTAATAGATGATAATATGGAATGGTATTGCCCTAACTGTGGAAATAGAGACCATGATACATTAAATGTTGCAAGAAGAACATGTGGATACATAGGAACAAACTTCTGGAACAAGGGAAGAACACAAGAAATAAAAGAAAGAGTTATACACTTAGATAATAAAGATGATGATGTTAAAACAAAAGTATAATACATGGGAGTGAATACAATGAGATATAATAAAATTAGAAAAATGGATATATCAAATGGACCTGGAGTAAGGGTATCAATATTTGAACAGGGATGTGCCTTTAATTGTAAAAATTGCTTTAATCCTGAAACACATGATTTTAACGGCGGAAAAGAGTTCGATGATGCAGCAATGAATAGAATATTAGAACTATGTGATGATGAAAATATAAAAGGATTATCAATATTAGGAGGAGAACCATTACATCAAAAAAATATTGAAGGAACAACAAAACTAGCTAAAGTATTTAAAGAAAAATTCCCAGAAAAAGATTTGTGGGTATGGTCTGGATTTAATTTTGATAAAGATTTACAAGGAAAGGAAGTATTAAAATATGTAGATGTTTTAGTTGATGGTCAATATGTAGATGCTTTAAGAAACCCATCACTTAAATGGAAAGGATCATCAAACCAAAGAGTAATCGATGTTCAGAAGAGTTTAAGTAATGGTAAAGTTACATTATTATAAAAATTAATAAAAAACTATCATTTGTGTACTATGTGTACTAAAATGATAGTTTTTTTTAAAGCATCTTGGCACCATTACGTAATTATGATAAAATATAAAATGAAGAGGTGATAAAAATGGAGTATAAAATATCTGAACTTGCAGATAAAGCAGGAGTTACAAAAAGAACGATACATTATTATATAAGCAAAGGATTACTTTTACCACCAATAGGAAATGGAGTAAATAGTTTATATAATGATGAACACTTAGAAAGACTACTCTTGATAAAAAAACTACAATCAGAATATATGCCTTTGAATAAAATTAGAGAATATATTTTGAACAACCCTAAAGACAATAAAGCTAAAGAAATACCAAATTCAGAAATAAAAAACATAAGACATGATAATCAAGAAATTTACATTAGAGAAAATATATGTGATATATTTGAAATTCATTATTTACAAAAAAATGAAGAAAAATATAAATATATCATTGATAATGTAAAAAAATATGTAGAAAAAATGATGGAGGATTAATATGGAAGGGAAAAAATTGAATGGACTATCACTTAAGAAGGTAAATATAAAAGGAAATATATTAGGAAAATTTGGAACATTTGAAGTAGAACAAATATTTAAAAATAACACAAAAAATGCTTTAGAGGTAAAATATACTTTCCCAATTGTAGAAACTGCAACAGTAGTAAGATTTGAAGCCAATATTGGAAAAAAACAATAAAAGGAAAATGTAAAAGGAATGAAGAAGCTAAAAAAGAATATGTAGATAGTATGTTAAAAGGAAATAGTGCATATATGGTAAAACAACATACAGACAATATATTTAAAATTTCTATAGGTAGAATAGATAAAGCAGAAGAAGTAAAAATAAAAATATATTATATTGATAAATTTGAAATAGTAGATAATTGTATAAATGTATTAATACCAACATTAGTTACACCAAGATATAAATCAGAAATCACACAAAATTTAACATATGGAAGAGTTGATTATGATGCAGATGTTAATATAAATATAGAAAATAGTTCAAATATAGGAAA
>CAZUHD010000074.1:0-9309 GCA_964620415.1 uncultured Clostridium sp. | reverse complement strand
CAAGAATTGAAGCTACTGTATTAAATAATTTAACACCTATTTCAAAAGCTGAAATCTGCAAAATTCTACCAGATGTAAGTGCAACTACTGTAGAAGCAGTTTTAGGTTCAATGGTAAAAGACGGAATTGTACAAATAATAGGTAGTGGAAGAAATACAAAATATATAAAAAAATAGTAAAAAAATGAATTAGAATAAACATTTTAGGAAAGCGATCAAATATGTGCATATGGAACTTAAAAATAAGAATAAAGGAGAAAAATATGGTATTGTTAGAAAAAATAATAGATGGGTTAGAAATGGTAGATAATATTACAGATTGCTATTATAATCCTGAAACAGGTGAAACATTTTTATCAGATATTGGAGAATATGAAGACTTAAACGAAGATGAGATAGATGAATTATTTGAAAAGTCAATAATATTACCTACACAATATGAAATAAATGAATATCAAATAATGCTTGATTTTATAGATACAATAAAAGAAGAAAATATAAAAGACATATTAAATAGATTAATACATGGAAAAGGAGCATTTAGAAGATTTAAAGATTATTGTATTGATGTAAATATAATTCAAGATTGGTATGATTTTAGAGAACAGAAATATAAAGATATAGCTATTAAATGGTGTAAACAAAATGGATTGGAATATAAATAATATAGTAACAAACTTAGACAAAAAACAATAAAAAGTTTTTAATTAAATATGAAAAATAAAAGTATTTGCAATTTAAAATATTGCAGATGCTTTTTATTTTGTAAAAGATGGTAATAAGCAGGTGAAAGTGATTGTTGTATAAAATAACTAAAATTGGAAAAAATAGAAAAAGGAGGTAGAATATGATGAGCGAGAAAAATAAGAATTACGAAAAGAAAAAGTATAAAAAGAAAAATGAATTTAAATTTAACATTATATTCAACAATAATGGAGAAACACTTGAGAAAATAGTAGAAAGAGCATTTCGGAAATTATTGTTTAAAAAGAAGTTAGGAAATTTAAAAAAATATATATCTAGTTATAGCAATAGATGAGATAATATGATATAATTCTAAATAATAGAGTATCAATATTATCTCATTTTTATTTTAGCAGAAGGGAGGAAAAGTGAGCTTTAATTTAATGAATAATATTGATTATAAAGTAGGCATATATATAAGGCTTTCAAAAGAGGATGAAGAAAAAGAAAAATATTCAGAAAGTGAAAGTGTGCAAAACCAAAGAGCATTATTAATGCAATATATTAAGGAAAATAAACTTAATTTTTGCAAAGAGTATATTGATGATGGTGTAAGTGGTACAAGTTTTGATAGACCAGCATTTAATAATATGATTGAAGATATTGAACTTCGGCAAGATTAACATGATTATTACAAAAGATTTATCAAGACTTGGAAGAAACTATGTGCAATCTGGATATTATACGGAAACCTATTTTCCAGAACATAATGTAAGATATATTGCTATTTTAGATAATATAGATACAGCAATAGATTCAGCAAATAATGATATAGCACCTTTTAAATCTATATTAAATGAAATGTATGCAAAAGATACATCAAAAAAAATTAATAGTGTTTTACAATCCAAAAGAAAACAAGGCGAATATTTAGCAACGGCACCTTACGGATATAAGAAAAATCCAGAAAATAAATATCGTTTAATAGTAGATGAAGAAGCGGCAAAAGTTGTAAAATTAATTTTTAAAAAATATCTTGAAGGATATGGGACAATGCAAATAGCAGATTTTCTGTCAGAACAAAAAATACCTATTCCATCAGATTATAACAAGAAAAAAAGAGGAACTAAGTCGTTAACTTATGGACTATGGGCTCAATCTACAGTAAGATTTATCCTATCTAATGAATTATATACAGGAACAGTAATACAGGGAAAACGAAAAAAGGTAAGCTTTAAATCTAAAAAATTGATAGATGTTCCAGAAGCAGATTGGATAAGAGTTCCTAATATGCACGAAGCAATAATACGCAAAGAAGATTTTGAAAGAGCAAAAAAATTACTAGAATCCACAAAAGGTTCAAGAATTGTTGAAAATGATTATTTATTTAAAGGGTTAATAAAATGTTACGATTGCAAAGGATATATTGGGATAAGAAGTCCAGATAAAAATGGCAATATATATGGTAGATGTCAAAGATATGGAAGATATGGTAAATTTAATATATGTTCTCCACACAATTTTAATTATCAAGTTTTTGAAGAGAGTATGATTTCAATTTTAAGAGAAGTTTGCAAAGAATATTCAAACAAGAAAAAGCTTGAAGAAATTGCAAAGAAGTCCAAATCAAAAGAAGAAAAAGAATTAGAATTACAAAATAACTTGAAAATTTATAATAATGAAATTGAAAAGGAAACAAGAAAACTAGAGCTATTGTATGAAGATAGGCTTTCAGAGATAATTACAGTAGAGTCCTATATTGAAAATGCAAATAGAATTAAAACTAAAGTTCAAGAATATCAAGAAAAAATTAAAGAAATAGAACAAGAATTAAGTGGAGAGAATAGAAAGCAAAATAAAGATGAAAAGTTAGATAGCTTGGTAGATGAATTTTTGAATATGGAAAAACCTACCAAAGAGATAATTAGAGAGTTTATAGAAAAAATTGAAATCCATAGTGACAAACAAGTTGATATTTATTTTAACTTTAAGCCACTACAGGAATTAAATGAAAATTTAAATAGTTTTGTATGTGCTAGAAAGGAATATGAGAAAAAGATTGGCTGAAAAAATGTCCACAATGACAATACACACATTCTAGCATATGGGCTATAATTGCTGAAACAATGCTTGGATTTGGAGATAAAGCAGGAGAGATGTATAGGATGATTAATCCTATTGAACATGCAAGAACTAAAGAGGCGGCTAATAAATATAAGGTTGAACCTTATGTAATTGCTGCTGATATATATGGAAGCGGAAATCTTGCGGGACGTGGAGGTTGGACTTGGTATACTGGTTCTTCTAGTTGGTTTTATAAAGCTGGAATTGAGTATATTTTAGGGCTTAGAATTGAAAACAATTCTTTGAGCATTAATCCTTGTATACCAAAAGATTGGAATGAATTTAGCATAAAATACAGATTTGGAAGAACGATTTATAATATTAAAGTTAAAAATCCAAATGGTAAGAATAATGGAGTAAATAAATTTCTAGTAAATGGGGAAGAAAAAGAGGAAAAAAGAATAAAGCTGGTTGATGATGGAAATGTTTATGAAATAGAAGTTGAAATGTGATAACAAAAAATGTGTAAGTCAAAATATATTAAACTTACACATTTTTTTATTTATAAAAAGTTTGTAGATTCAAATACATTTTTTCTAAAAGCATTTTTTGAAGTTAAAAAGGTAAATCAGTATCATCTATAAAAATAGAATGTCCATCATTATAAAACTCTTCTGCTTCATCTTCCCAGCCTTCATCAAAATCATCTTCATCAAAATCAAAATCTTCATCCTCATCTTCATCAAAATCTACGGTTGAAGAATAAACAAAATCAAGAAAATCAATGAAATCCTCATCTGACATATCGTCAATTAGGTTTTTAAATTGGTTTTTCATTTTTTTAACCTCATTAGAAAATGAAGAACTATTTTTTTTATAACTCAAATTAATCCCTCCCAATACATAATACAACAAAAAAGAAAATAAAACAAGAGTTTATTTGTATTTTTATGGATATTTTGATTAACGTCATAAAAGAGAACTTGGTATAAAAATTTATATATAACTATTGCAAAAAACGTATGTTTGATATATTATAACTATAATAAAAAAATTGAGGAGCTTAGTTTGAAATGAATGATATTTGGAATCCTTGGCATGGGTGTAACAAATATAGTGAAGGATGTAAACATTGCTATATGTATTTTTTAGACAGTCAAAGAGATAAAAAGGGCAGTGATATTTATAAAGTCAAAACGAATTTTAATTTACCAATAAAAAAATCAAGAGATGGTAAATATAAGATTCCAAGTGGAAGTACTTTAAGGGTTTGTATGACAAGTGATTTCTTTTTGGAAGAAGCTGATATATGGAGAGAAGAAGCATGGGATATGATTAGAACAAGAAAAGATGTTACTTTTTGGCTTCAAACTAAAAGAGCTAAAAGAGTAAAGGATCATCTTCCTAAAGACTGGAATAATGGATATGATAATGTAAAACTAGTATTTACAGCAGAAAATCAGATAAGAGCAGATGAAAGAATACCTATATTATTAAATTTGCCTGCTAAATATAAAGCAGTTATGTGTGCTCCAATGATAGGTAAAATTACTTTAGAAAAATACTTGAAAACAGGAGACATAAAACTTGTTTTAGTTGATGGCGAAAATTATGATGGAGATAGACCATTATATTATGAATGGGTTAAACTTTTGTATGATGAATGTTTAAAATATAATGTTGAATTTGATTTTGTAGGCACTGGAAATTATTTTATAAAAGGAAATAAAACCTATCAAGTTTTTAAAGCATATCAAAGGGTTATGGCATTAAAATCAGGATTACAAATACCAAATATAGATGTAAGCAAAATAAAAGTCCAACCTAAATGTAAAAATTGCAGTAGAAGACATAGTTGCAATGGATGCAGTTGGTGTGGAAAGTGTGAAAATAGTATATAGTAAAGAGGCATAAAAACCTTAGAAGATTTAATACTTCTAAGGTTTTATATAAAATAATATTAACGTTTTGAAAATTGAGGTGCTTTTCTAGCTTTTTTAAGACCGTATTTATTTCTTTCTTTCATACGAGGATCTCTTGTTAAGAATCCATTTGATTTTAATATTGGTCTGTATTCAGCTGTATCAGCTTCATTTAAAGCTCTTGCTATTCCGTGTCTAATAGCTCCTGCTTGACCAGTATAGCCACCACCTTTTACTATGGCTATAACATCATATTTTGTTAGAGTGTTAGTAACAGTTAAAGGTTGCTTTACTATAACTTTTAATGTTTCTAATCCAAAATATTCTTCTAAATCTTGTCCATTAATTGTTATTTTTCCAGTTCCTTCTACAAGCCTTACTCTAGCAATTGATTTTTTTCTTCTACCAGTACCATAATAATACTTTTTATTAGCTTTAGGCATTTGATTTCTTCCTCCCTTTTAAATTAAAAATTCCATATTTCTGGTTTTTGAGCTTGATTTTCATGTTCGGCATTTGCATAAACTCTTAATTTCTTTAACATTTGAGCTCCTAAGGTATTATGTGGTAACATACCTTTTATAGCAAGAGTCATAACTTTTTCAGGGTTTTTAGCTAACATATCTTTAGCTGCTGTTTCTTTCATGTTTCCAATATAGCCAGAATGATGTCTATACATTTTTTGTTCAGCTTTTTTACCTGTAAGTAAAACATCTTTACAGTTTAATATTATAACATGATCACCTGTGTCCATATTTTTTGTGTAAATTGGTTTATGCTTTCCAGCAAGTAATCTTGCAGCTTCTGTTGCAACTCTACCTAAAGGCTTATTTGCAGCATCAATTATATACCATTTTCTCTCTATTTCACTTTTTTTAACACTATATGTAGTATTGTTCATGGTAAAATATACCCTCCTATTTTTATAATTCTATATATGAAAATTAAATTAAAAACTACCGGGGAGAAGTCTTATATTTAATTCATATTTTAAAATAATACTGAATAATTTTATTACAAAAAAGTAATTTTGTCAAGGGGTTTCACCATTTTTATGAAAAATAAGAAAGAAAGTTTGTTTAAAGGAATACTATTTTTGTTATTATCACAAGTATTTATAAAAATTGTAGGACTTGCTTATAAGCTGTATCTAACTAATAAAGAGGGCTTTGGAGATAGTGGAAATGCAATTTATAGTAGTGGATTTCAAATTTATGCATTACTTCTAACTTTATCATCAACAGGAGTGCCTAATGCTATTTCAAAATTAGTTTCAGAAAGATTAGCCGTAGGAGATAGTAAAGGAGCTGATAAAGTTTTTAAGATTGCTTTTATTTCATTTGGTATTATAGGTGCAATTGGTTCAGTACTTCTATTTTTAGGAGCAAAAGTAATTGCAGAATCTTGGATACAAATACCAGAAGCCAAGTATTCATTAATCGCTTTATCTCCATCTATATTTTTCGTATCCATAACTGCTGTAATAAGAGGATATTTTAATGGAAGAATGTCTTTTTCTGCAACTGCAAAATCACAATCTTTAGAACAAGTTTTTAAAACATTGTTTACAGTTGGTCTTGTTGAACTTGTTTGTTTTTTAGGAAAAAATAGTGCTGAAATTATGGCAGCAGCTGCAAATCTAGCTACAACAGTAGCTACAATTACAAGTTTTTGTTATATATATATTTACTATAAATTCAAGAAAAAAGAGATAAAAAAAGAAATAGAAAATAGTGTAAATTACAAACCAACTAGGATCAGAAAAACATTAAAAGAAATTATAACTGTGGCAATGCCTATTTCTATAAGTAGCTTAATGTCATCTTTTAATAAAAACATTGATTCTTTTACAATTGTGAGATTTTTAAAGAAAATTACAACAGAAGAAGATGCGAAAATACAATATGGAATTTTAAGTGGAAAAGTAGATAGTTTATGTATGCTTCCAATGTCAATAAATAGTGTGCTTGTAACAGCATTAGTTCCAACTATTTCAAAATCTATGGCAAAAAAAGACTTTAAAACAGCTAGAAGAAAAGCTATATTTTTTCTTCTTATAACATTTTTAATATCAGTACCAATAACTTTTGTTATGTTTGTATTTTCAGACCAAATTTTGAGCATACTATTCCCAAATGCACAAAGTGGTGCAATGTATTTAAAGTTTAGCAGTATTTCAATTATTTTTATGATGCTAGCTCAAACAACTAATGGTATCTTACAGGGAATTGGAAAAGTAAACATTCCTCCTATTGCTTTTGGAATAGGAATGATTGTTAAATTTATATGTAATATAATGTTAATTCCTAAAAAGAAAATAGGAATATATGGAGCTATATTTGGAAATATTTTATGTAATATTATTGCCTTTGTTATAGGCTTTTACGTTTTAAGAAAAAGTTTGAATTTAAAATTTACAATGAAGAAAAATAGCTATAAATCAAAAAAAATTAAAAATATTTTACAAAAAAGAGGGATTTTATCTTAGATTGGCGAATAATCTAAGTAAAGTAGGTTATAAGATGCAAATCTTACGCATTAAGACTAACTACATAAACTTAATTTTTTAGGAGGTAATTATAATGAACAAAGCTGAATTAGTAGCAGCTATAGCTGCAAAAACTGGAGAAACAAAGAAAGCTGCAGAAGCATCAGTTAATGCATTCGTTGATGTAGTAACATCTGCATTAAAGAAGGGAGAAAAAGTTCAATTAGTTGGATTTGGATCATTTGAAGTAATTAAAAGAGCTGCTAGAAAAGGAAGAAATCCACAAACTAAGGAAGAAATCAAAATACCTGCATCTAAAGCTCCAAAATTCAAAGCTGGTAAGGCTTTAAAAGATGTAGTAAATAAAAAATAAGTTTATTATAAGACTGAAAAGAACTCGTGAGAGTTCTTTTTTTTTCGAGTATTAGATAGAATTAAAAAAATGTATGAGAAAAGTATGTAAAAATAGTATTTATTTTGAAATTAAAAACTAAAATTTAATAAAGAAACTATGCAAGCAATGTAAGAATACAAAAAACGAGAAGAATTTAAGCAAAGCTTTTAATAATGTGTATGTGTTTCGATAGCATATTAATTTATTGTTAATGATAAAATAAAAATGGTTATTCCGCGATTTATGTGAAAGAATATAATAGAATGGTATTTTCTCATAAATAAATAAGTAATTTTATATTTTTAAAATAAAAACAACTCAATATTTTTAATGTTCTATTGTAAATTCAATAATTTTATAGATTTTTGTTTCATGTAATATGCGAAAGAACCATAAAACTGTAAAATAATATAATATACCCATAAATGTGTACAGAATATGAGTTTCCCTTTTTTTATTGTGTCCACATTTATGGGTATATTATATTCAATTACCCTTTTTAATCCTATTTTAATACTTTCCAATATCCGTTCTTATTAGCTCCAATTCGTTCAATATGCTTTTTATTCTTTAATGAACGTATAATTGTATTTATATATGGCTCACTAAAATGTGTTATTTCTGCCAAATCTTTGATTTTGTATTTTCTATTGCTATCTATCAAATTTAAAATTTTTATTTCTGTTTCATTCAAATCATTATATACATCTTTTGTTTCCAAATTTTCAAGTAACTTTTTATTAAGAGGAATTGTTACAATTATTGTATATTCACTTATATAAAAAGCCTTTTTACCATAGTTTTTAACAATTAGTGGAACCCCATGCCCTGTTTGGTCAATGTAATCTAAATCACTAAATATTTTTATAAGTTTTTTATTTATTGGTTTTGAAACTCCTTCATAAAAATCTTCTTTTGTCAATGCTGATGGAAGTCCTCCATTTGATACAATTTCAATCCTATCATCGTAAATATAAACAGTTGGTGCAATCTCTTCAGACCATTTGGTATGCACACAAGCATTAAGCCATGCTTATTTAAAAGAACTAAAATCAAAATATTTTTCTTCTTTTCTTTGAATATCTCCAACTTTTACTTTTGTTTCATTAATACTCTCCATATATTCTAATACATTATTAACAGATAGTAATAAGCATTTTCCTCCATAATCTGTTCTTTTCAGCATAACAGTTTTATCATCACCTGCAAATGTTACAACTTTAATAGAAATATCATTAGAATCAGCCAGTAATTCAGCCATAAAGTTATATTTATTATCATCTGTAAAAAGTCCTAAATTTTCCTCAAACTTTTCATTATTAATTTTGATGTCATTGGATAAATATAAGCCTTTTAACATTCTAAAAGTTAAATCCTGTTTTGATGCTATTTTTTTCACTATATAGTCAGGTTCACCCTCTTGATTTATTAAAGCCTTTAACATTTCGGGAGACAATTGTTTATCTTCATCAAATGACCTACTATAATATTTCCCAAATGCTGAATAAGGAATATTATTTCCTTTTGCAAATACCTTAATGATTTTTTTATCGTCAATTAATTCTAGTGCTATAGTTGGTATTATCTGTGGCTTTATGCCTTCCGCAATTTTTTTGATACATCTCTCATTGTATTTTCATTTAAATTATTTTGTCCAATTACATCTCAATTATTTTTAACCCCAAAATATACTGTTCCCTCTCCATGTTTATTAAGCATTGCTGATAGTGAAATTACACCTTCTATAAGTTCGCTTGT
>CAZUHD010000073.1:0-9353 GCA_964620415.1 uncultured Clostridium sp. | reverse complement strand
TAAGGGGGATAGCCTCCAAATCCTATTTTTATTATATTCAGTAGAAATTAACACATTTTATTATTAATCAGAAGTGTAAAATAATGGGGAAAAAGATAGAAAAAAATAATTTAAATACAATATTTTGATATAGATTATCAGAAACACCAATGATGTTGGCAAGTAATATACCAATAAAAAGCAAAGGAGATGTAATAAAGATAGTAAGAAATTACATGAATAGAAGAAAATTTTAAGAAAAAAGAATATGATTTTGAAAATTTTAGAGTAAGAGGAATGAAATCTATAAATAATTTAAATAGTATATTAAACTATGCAATAGGGTTAATAGCAATACTTAGTTAGAAAATAGGAAAAAGAGGATTTATAGATAAAATTATAAAAGAATCAAAATCATTAAAAAGTAATGTAATATTATGGTTTTATAAAATAGAAAGAGGGATATTTTTATCCATATTTTACCAATTTAAAAAATATTTTTGCAAAAACCGAAACTTAAAAACACATATGTATTGACTTTTTTAATTTGTAATGATATATATTATATAATAGAAAAAGATATGAGGATTGCTTAATGAAAAAACAGAAATAATAGCAATAGTAGCGGGTGTAATAATGGGAGTGATTATTGTTAATTCTAATAAAGAAAAAACCCCTATTACTGCTTCAAACTTTTATACTACTATGTCTCAAAAAGGATATAATCTTCTAGATGCAAATAGCCAATATTCAGACTATAATTATATAAAGCAAGTATATCTAGCTATTAGTGAAGATTATAGTTATAAAATTGAATTTTATGAGCTTTTGGATGATTCTTATGCAACGAGTTTTTATAATACTAACAAATCTATTTTTGAGTCATCAAAGGGAAATGCTGCTGCTGAAACAAATGTAGAATTAAATAATTATTCAAAATATACTTTATTAGCAAATGATAAATATATGGTTATATCAAGAATAGGCAATACTGTTATGTATGTTAATGTAGATAATGACTATAAAGATACTGTTAATTCTCTGCTAGATGAATTAGGATATTAAATTAGAAGAAAATAAAGAGGAATGATACATTAATGTTTGTGATTATTTCTTCAGGAATTTAGGTTTTAATTGGAGTTATTTTAATTTTTTATAAAAAAGATAAATTGTACTTTAAAAACCTATGGAAAAGTAACAGATATAATTAGACATCAAAGTTATAAAAAATAATTAACATAGTTCAACTTGGGATCTGGTGTATAGAATAGCTTAAATTTATAAAAGATTTTGCATATGGAAGTTTCTAATCAAAACATGCAATAGGACAGGATACAGAAATTATATTAGGAGACATTTTCCAAAAAACATTAGCAACATTTTTTACTATTGTAGGAATAGATACAATAATTATAGCTATATTTTCTTCATATAGTCTAGAAAAAGGAGTCAAGAAAATGGTAATGGTAATAATAGTAATAATTATAATAATAATTGCTATAATATATTTTAGCAAAAAGTCTAAGTCTCAATTTTTTTCTTTATTAGTTCGTGATGAAGAAAAAACAGTAGAAGATTTAACAGGAAGATGGAATTTAATAGACAAAGAAAGTGGACAAAAAATGCAAAATTGTTATATGACATTTGGACAAGATGGTTCTTTTTTAGCATTAGCACAAGAAAATGAAGGTACAGCAAGTCCACTAACTATGAAAGGAACATATATAGTAAAAAAAGATAATAATAAAAGCATAATGCAAAAAATGATAAAGAATCCAGAGGATTATGAGTGGTATCAAGTTATAGTTGATATAACAGAAGTTTCTTCAGATGACCAATTATCAAAGGTGGCATATGGACTAGGTATAAACAAAAATAATAGTAAAGAAATGCTGCAGTGTACATTGAATGCAGAGGAGGTCTGTGAGTGGTACGGTATAGATTTTTAGTTTAATAAATAACATTTAAAAAGATAAATGTTAATGTCAATATAAAAATGTAAATTTTTTTGAATATAAGAATGTGAGTTTTTGTACATTTTTATTTTCCATTTTTTTTACATTCTTATTTTATCATTAACAATAAATATCATTCTAAACATGAATGATATTTTTTTGCTTGCAGGAAAAGATATTGTTTTTTCAAAGATTCAATAATAAAACAGGTCTAAAAACCTGTTTTTTAGAAAGTATAGAAATGTGTATTTTTTGGCTTTTTTTATATTCTTGTTAATTTAAATAAGAATGACTTTTATAATTAATAAGGTGCAAAAAAGCAAAGACAATGACAAAGAATAATCTTTGTTGCGGAGCTAGCACTATATCTATTCTATATAAAAAAGAGATTATGCTGACACATAATCTCAATACATCGTAAATGCTATACGACAATGGTATATACTTGACTACTTATAAATATAGCATATTATTTATTATCAAATAGTATTTTTTTAACGCAAGATTATTTTTAATGTTTACAAATAACAAAATAAGAAAATTATAATATATTATTAGTTTAGAGAAAACTAATAAAGGAGAAAATAAGGTATTGGTATAATGGAATGTGTTGTTACTTTATTCTTAGAATACATATAATTGTCAATAATGACTAATTATTAACCATTAAACTTCAAGAAATTGTTTAATGGAAAGGTTTTGTAATAATCAATACTTGTTTTCTATTTTACTTTTTAAATAATCCAATAAAACTAACAAAAATATTATGTATTATATCGACAAAAATTTTAAAAATTTCATTATTAGCATAAAGATCTAAAAAGAAATTTTTTATAAAAGGTATCTGCCATAAAATAAAAAATAAAACAACTAAAACAACAATTGCTAATATTATAGATAATATATACCTTACCCACTCTTTAAAAGTCCTTTTGTATTTTATTTTATACCCCATATTTCTTAAAACTTGTGTATAAGCATCATTATATGCTTTATTTATAGCATTAATCCTGTCGACTTCTTGTTTACTTAAATTTTGATTGCTATTTCGATTATTTACTTGCTGAGAATTAGTTTCTCTTCTAGGGACATTTTGCCTCTCGAGATTTCGCTTTTCAATATTTTGTTTCTCAATATTTTGTCTCTCGATATTTTGCTTATATTCAAAGCTTTTTAGTTCATTATCATAATTACTTTTTTTAATATTATCAGACAGAACAGAATAAGCTTCATTAATAAGTTTGACTTTATTTTCTGCTACTTCTTTTTTTTCTGGTGGTTGCAAGTCAGGATGATATTTTTTTATTAAAGTTTTATAAGCTTTTTCAATAACCTCTGGGGAAGCATTTCGTGATACTTCTAATATTTCATAATAATTTTTCATATAATTCTCCTATAGAGTTGTTTTTTCTTTTTTCAATGTATCAGAACTTTCTTCATTCTCTTTATCAATAGCTTGTTTTTCTTTTTGTGCTAAAGCTAAGTTATCTTTAGCAACAGTCATCAAAAGCTTTATACGGTTAGTTTGGTTAGTTTCACTAGCACCTGGATCATAATCAACAGCAGTAATATTAGCTAAAGGATATTTATTTCTAATTGTTTTTATAACACCTTTACCAACAACATGATTTGGAAGGCATGCAAAAGGCTGAACACATATAATATTTGGAATGTCACTTTCAATAAATTCTACCATTTCAGCAGTTAAGAACCAACCTTCACCAGTCTGATTTCCAGTCGATAAAATGTCTTTCACAGTATTTGATAAATGCCAAATATCACAAGGTGGTAAGTAGTTTTTCTTTGATTTAGAAAGTGCGATTTTAGTATCTTTTTCCATTAAATTAATTAAGTTTAATGCAAGTTTACTTAAAGTAGAAGTCGTTTTATTTAAATTTAATAAATTACTAAGAATAACTTTATTTGAAGCCATGTATTTAACAAACCCCATAAAGTCAGGTAATACCACCTCTGCCCCTTCTTTTTCTAATAAATCTGCGACATTGTTATTTCCAAAAGGATGATATTTAATAAGAATTTCACCAACAATACCCACTTTTGGCTTAGGAGTTCTCGTATCTAATTCGATTTTTTCAAAATCATCAACCATATCATAGGTTGCATTTTTGAACTCATTATTAGTGCAATGTAAAAGTAATTCTTTAGACTTATTTAGCCACTTATTATAAACTTCATTTGTTTCCCCTGAGTGTACTTCATAAGCCCTATTTTTATGAAGCAGTTTTTGCAATAGATCTCCTAAAAGAATGGCTTTTACTAATTTATCAATTAATTTAGGAGTAATTTTAAAACCAGACATTTTTTCCATACCGATAAGATTTAAAGATATAACAGGAACTTGTTCAAAACCTGCATCTTTTAAAGCTTTACGTATAAACCCAATATAGTTAGTTGCACGGCATCCACCGCCTGTTTGAGACATAATAAGAGCAGTTTTATTTAAGTCATATTTACCAGATTGAAGTGCTTCTATCATCTGTCCTGTAACTAAAATTGATGGATAACAAGCATCATTATTAACATATTTAAGTCCTGTTTCAACTGTTTTTTGAGTACATTCTCTTAAAAGAACCATATTATAACCACAAGATCTCGCAGCAGGCTCTAATAATTCAAAATGAATAGGTATCATCATAGGAATTAAAATTGTATAATTATCTTTCATCTCCTTTGTAAAGATTTTTTTATGAATTTCATAATTCCCATCAGATAAATCATTACTTCTTTTATTCATACTTGCAAGAAGAGAGCGTATACGAATTTTAACAGCACCTAAATTATTTACTTCATCTATTTTTATTAGAGTATACATTTTATTGTAACTTCTTAAAATTTCTTCAACTTGATCTGTTGTTACAGCATCAATCCCGGCAACCAAAAGAATTTAACTGCACAAGTTCTAGATTTTCATGTTTTCCAACAAAATCTGCTGCGGCATATAATCTTGAATGGAACATCCATTGATCAACAACTCTTAAAGGCCTTTTTACTTCTGTTAGGTTAGAAATGCTATCTTCAGTAAGAACAGCTAACCCCAAAGAAGTAATTAATGTATCTATACCGTGATTAATTTCAGGATCAATATGATAAGGTCTTCCTGCTAAAACAATTGCTTTTAAATTGTTTTTATCTATATAGTCAAGAGTCTCTTGACCTTTATTTTGAATATCTTTTTTACATTTGTGATATTCTTCTTCAGCTTTTTGAGCAGCCAAAGTTAACTCTTTTTTAGTAAAATTGTATTCTTTATATTCATCAAGTTCCAAAATTTTCTTTACCAAATTTGGAATATCCAAAGGTAAAAAAGAATTTATGAATTTTATATTATGTACTTTTAAATCTTCAACATTATTTTTTAGTACTTCTGAATAAGAAATTACAATAGGACAATTGTATTTATTATCTGCTTTTTCATATTCTTTTCTTGAGAAAGTTATACAAGGATAAAATATGGTTTTTATTCCTTGTTCAATTAAACTTTCAATATGCCCATGAGAAAGTTTTGCAGGATAACAAACTGATTCAGAAGGCATTGATTCCATACCCTTTTCATAAGTTTTTCTTGTACTTTTTTCTGAAATTATTACCCTAAAACCTAAATTAGTAAAAAATGTAAACCAAAATGGATAATCTTCATACATATTTAAAACTCTAGGGATTCCTATAGTTCCACGATATGCTTTTTCTTCTGATAAAGGGGGATAATTAAATATTCTTTCATACTTATATTTAACTAAATTAGGCAAATTTTTATGCTCATCTATGTTTCCACTACCTTTTTCACAGCGATTGCCTGATATAAAACGTTTTCCATTACTGAAAGTATTTATTGTAAGTTTACAGTGATTTTCACATCCATTGCATCTTGTATTAGTTATTTTTATTTCTAATTTATCTAAATCTTCTTCTTTAGAGATAGTAGAACTATAACTCATATCTAAATTTGCTTCATATTGTTCTTTGGCGAGCAAAGCCATTCCGTAAGCCCCCATTAGACCAGCAATATCTGGCCTAATAACATTTTTACCAACAATTTTTTCAAAAGCTCTTAAAACAGCATCATTATAAAAAGTTCCACCTTGTACGACTATTTTTTCACCAAGTGTTTCAAAGTCTCTAATTTTCATAACTTTTTGTAAAGCATTTTTTATTACAGAATAAGATAATCCACTTGAAATATCTCCAACAGTATAACCCTCTTTTTGAGCTTGCTTTATCTTGGAATTCATAAATACCGTACATCTTGAACCTAAATCTACCGGCCTTTTGGCCTCTAATGCTTGTTTTACAAATTCAGAAATATCTAAATTTAAGCTCTTACTAAAAGTTTCGATAAATGAGCCACATCCTGATGAACAAGCTTCATTAAGCATAATACTATCAATAGCACCATTTTTTAAACGAATATATTTCATATCTTGTCCGCCAATATCCACTATACTTGTTACATCAGGTTCAAATTTTTTTGCAGCAGTATAGTGAGCAATAGTTTCAATTTCTCCCATATCAACATTTAAAGCGGTTTGTATTAATTTTTCACCATAACCTGTTACACCACTAAATCGTAAAGTAGCACATTTAGGTAGCTCTTTGTATAAACTATGTAACATAGTAATTACACTTTGAAGCGGATTTCCTTCATTACTTCCATATAGTGAATATAACAAATTTCCTTCATCATCAATTAAAACTATTTTTGTAGTGGTAGAGCCAGCATCTATTCCAAGAAAACAATTACCACTATAATTAAAAAGACTTTTCTTTGGGACAGAAGCTTTGCTGTGTCTTTCTTTAAATGCTTCATATTCAGTATATGTAATAAATAAAGGTTCTAAAGGCTCGTCTCCCATATCTTGTAGATAACGTAAATTTTCTATTTTTTTAGATAATTCGGTATTGGTTATAGGCACATCTTTTAGTGAATCAAGAGCAGCACCTTTTGCAACTAGAAGATGAGCATCTTCTGGTACAATTATTTCATCTTCCTTTAATTTTAAAGTTTCAATAAATCTTGTTCTTAATTCAGAAAGATATGTAAGAGGACCTCCTAAAAAGGCAACTTTACCTCTAATTGGTCTACCACATGCAAGACCTGAAATAGTTTGATTTACCACTGCTTGGAAAATTGATGCTGCAATATCTTCTTTAGCTGCACCTTCATTAATTAAAGGCTGAATATCTGTTTTAGCAAAAACACCACATCTTGAAGCAATAGGATAGATTGTTTTATAGTTTTTTGCAAGTTCATTTAATCCATTAGTGTCAGTATGTAAAAGTGATGCCATTTGGTCGATAAAAGCACCTGTTCCGCCAGCACAAGTACCATTCATTCTTTGCTCAATAGATTTATCAAAATAAATTATTTTAGCATCTTCCCCACCAAGTTCAATAACAATATCTGTTTGAGGTATGTATTTTTCAACAGCTCTTTTACAAGAAACTACTTCTTGAATAAATTTAACACCAAGAAAATTTGCTGTTGACATTGCACCAGATCCTGTAAGAGCTAAAGTAAATAAAGTGTCAGGATACATTTTATTTAAGTTTTCTAGCATACTACATACTGTATTTTTTGTATCTGAAAAATGTCTTTTATAATCTTTATATATTATTTTTTGATTTTTATCCATTACTATAATTTTTACAGTTGTAGAACCAACATCTAACCCTACGTGTATAATATTTTGTTCCATAGCTTGTTCTCCTTTATGTATAAATTTATTTTATATGATTTTAGGGGTTTTGTCAAATGAAAAAAGAGCCAAAGAATGCAACCTTTGTAAAGAAAAAATGAAATTTTAAAAATTAAAAATCATTTTCAAAATTCCACTTTTCCTAAATCATTTCATTGCAATGGTATTGTTTAATAGTATCATTGTCTATAATTTTATATACATCTTTTCCTGCACCTGAAACATACCATGGGGTATCTTTTCTATGTGTTAATGTTACTAAATCACTTGCCGAAAGATTTCCATATTTTTCTAATGTTTCGTCTATGCTAAAAGCCTTGTTTAGGCCATCTTCTGCAAATAATATTCTACTCCTAAATGGCAATGTTAGATTAGAGTCTATGCTAATATTTTTATTATCATATCCTTTATATTTTTGGTAAATACTATTAACTACAGGTCCATATTTATAGGCATATATATAATCTTTAAATAATTCTTTATCATATTTACAAAGGTATTCTGCGAAACATAGGTAAGCCAGTTTTTCTATTTTTAGATGAGTACATTTTATTTTACAAAGCAAATAGGTAGCAACATCTAATCCATCTATTACTCTATCTTTTTTTATTAAACTAATAAACTCATCTAATGACTTTATTAGTTTTACATCTTTAAAAAAGTGATCTTTTTTAGGAACAGAATCCCAAGATGCGGAGTCTGTCAAAATACTGTGTGTTGATATAGAAACATCTTCTCCACATTCATTTATTATAGTATCTAAAATAGAGTCTAATTTAGCAAAATCTAGGTTTTGTTCTAAAACATAATCTAAAGCAATTCTTGTCCCTAAAGAATAACTACTACTTAAAAATATATAATGTTTTACCAATTTATATTCCCCCTTTACTTTTTTCTTTTTCCCATTTTATATAATCTTGCTTATATTGCTCATGTAAAATTATATTTGTTTCTTCATGAGCTTTATCCCATATTTGTAATTCCCATTGAAAACTTTCATTTCCACATTTAAAATAAATATGTGTTGCAACATAATTTAAATTGGATGAGTCAATACATTTTAATTTTTCATTAAATCTAGTTTCAATAAAATGTTTTATATCTTTATATATAATGTTATCTTTAAAAACGATTCTAATTCCACATATATCATTAATACATTTATTCATGGGAATAAATCCATTTTCGTGTTTTTCAGACATATAATTAGCTATTTTATCTTCTAATGAGTTTTTTGTTTTTACTCTACTAGAAACAGTATTTGTTAAATTTAGTTTATGAAATGCATCTTCTAAAGTAAAGTAATTTTTACTTAAAAAAGCCCTGTAATTAAAAATTGTATTTAAAATAGAGTTATCATTATAAATATCTTTTACTAATTTTTTCTTTTGATTAATTTGCCTGTATAAAGGATGTTTTTTCCATTTATCATAGATTCTATTATATTCTGATAGTATAATAGTAACTAAATTATATAAATCTTCGTACATAAGCTAAGAACCACCTATTCTATTAATATTATATCGTATTTTTGTGCTTTTACAACAAGAACGATGTTTTTCACAGAAAAATTTGTGAATTTACAATAAATTTAAAATTTAAAAATAAATTTAAAATAACTTGAATTAATTAACTATAGTTTAACATTATTTTTAAATTTAGTCAAGTAAAAAATAGGTTTTTTTAAAATTTTTGTAACTCCACT
>CAZUHD010000072.1:0-9368 GCA_964620415.1 uncultured Clostridium sp. | reverse complement strand
TATGTTGAATTTATGTAGAGATAGAGAAAAGTTTGAAGTTATAAGAAAATCATTAATTGAAGAAGAAGTCCGTACAGAAATAACTGAAAAATTTAATCCAATGAAGCAAGCTACAATTAATGATATGTTTTCATTATTATTTTATTTAGGCTATTTAACAATAGAAAGCACAGATGGAGAAAAAGATATATTGGCAATACCAAATAAAGTAATGAGAGGATTATATCAAGAATACTACTATAATTTATTAGATAATGAAGTCGACAATGAACTAACTAATAGGCAAGAAGATATTTACAAAGAAATTTCAAACGAAGGAAAAATAGAAAAACTAACTAAAGAAATTCACGAGCTATTGCATAAATTATCTAATAGGGATTACATTAATTTTGATGAAAAAAATATAAAATTTGCATATAATTTAATATTAACAGAAATGAATGAATTTGAAATAATATCTGAACTTGAAGTCAACAGAAAATATATGGATTTATTAATACTTCCTAAAAATACAACAAAAGATTATTATTCAATATTAATAGAATTCAAATACTTAAAGAAGAGTGAAGAAAACTTACTTGAAGAAACAAAGGCAAAAGCAAAAGAGCAAATTTTAGAATATAGCAATTTAGACAAAATAAAAAACATACAAAAATTAAAGAAATACACAGTTGTAGCAGTAGTAGATGAACTATATGTTGATGAAATTTAATATGGATAAAAAAGCAAAAAATTATATACAAAACAAGACAAAATCTGATAAAAAGGAGTTTCGAAAGATTATGAGATTGCAAAATTAATTTTTTATGCTGTGAACTGTAACAACAGAAGATGTACAAAATTGAGGTAACGAATAAATTTGAGCAAGGAAAAGACGGTACAAATATTAATTTAGTATAGATGTAGTTAATATATTAGCAAAAGGCGAAGCATTGCCAGTAAGATATAGTAATCACCCCTTAAAGGGGAAATATAAAGGATATTATGATTGTCATATAATGCCTGATTTAGTGCTAATATATAAAATTGAGGAAGAAAAAATAAAATTATTATTGTTTGATTTAGAAACACATTCAAACTTATTCAAATAGAGCCTTAAGAAAGGCTTTATTTTTTTTATATTTGTTAGACTTTGTTTATCCTCATTTTCGCTATATTTTCTTATTTATTATATAATATTGTCAAACAAATGAGATTGCTATAATGGAATTAGTAAAATGTAAAGAATCCCCCACGTTTTGCAGTTAAAGTTATGGATTTCTAAACCAAATTTTTAAGCATTATATTTTACAATAATATTATTGAGTGTTTTTATTGACAAAAAGCTAAAAATCAAATAATATATATCTAAATAAAAAAGAGGAGAACCAAAATGAAGAAATTATTAAAAAATGCTACAGTATTTACAAATAACAGATTTGAAAAATGTGATGTTGAATTAACAGATAATAAAATAACACAAATACTCCCAATTATCGAAGGAACAAACTTCGATGTTATTTATGATTTAAATAATTTATATTTATTACCAGGTTTAATTGATGTGCATACACATCTAAGAGAACCTGGTTTTGAGTATAAAGAAACAATTGCAACTGGAAGTATGGCTGGAGCCAAAGGAGGTTATACAAGTATATGTGCAATGCCTAATCTAAAACCCACTCCAGATTGTCTAAATAATTTAAATATAGAATTAGAAGCAATAAAGCATTCTGCTAAAATACATGTTTATCCTTATGGAACTATCACTAAAGGAGAAAATGGCGAAGAATTAGCAAATTTTGAAGAAATGAAAGACTTTGTAGTTGGATTTTCAGACGATGGAAAAGGCATTCAAAATGGAGAAATAATGTTAAAAGCTATGGAAAAAGCACATAGTATAGGAAAGAAAATTGTAGCACATTGTGAAGATAACTCTTTATTAAATGGAGGATATATTCATGATGGACAATATGCAAAAATACATGGACATAAAGGCATTTGTTCAGAAAGTGAATGGAAACAAATTGAAAGAGATATTAAATTATCAAAAAAAACTGGATGCAATTATCATGTATGTCATATATCAACTAAAGAAAGTGTAGATTTAATAAGGAAAGCAAAAAGTGAAGGCATAAAAATAACTTGTGAAACAGCACCACATTATTTAGTATTAAATGATATGGATTTACAAGAAAATGGTAGATTCAAAATGAACCCTCCTATACGTTCCAAAGAAGACCAAGAAGCATTAATAAAAGGTCTGCAAGATGGAACTATAGATATGATTATAACAGATCATGCTCCACATTCTTTAGAAGAAAAATCAAAGGGACTTCAAGGAAGCAAAATGGGTGTCGTAGGATTAGAAGTTGCCTTCCCTATTTTATATACTTATCTCGTAAAAAAAGGGATCATAAGTTTAGAAAAACTATTAGAACTAATGAATACAAATCCAAGGAAAATATTTAAAATAGGTACAGAAATAAAAGTTGGAGAAAATGCTGATTTAACTATATATGATTTAAATGAAGAATATAACATAGATTCAAATACTTTTGTATCAATGGGAAAAGCAACACCTTTTGATGGAATGCATGTATTTGGTAAATGTAAAATTACAATATGTGATGGAAATGTAGTTTATAGTGATAAATAAAGAAAGGAATATAATTATGTATAAAAAAGATAAATACAAAGTAAAATCCAATACTGTTATTGCTAAAAATGTATACAAAATGATATTAGAGGGAGATACTTCATACATAACATCTCCTGGACAGTTTATAAATATAGAATTAGAAGGATTTTACTTAAGAAGACCTATTTCGGTATGTGATTATGATGATAATTCAATAACAATAATATATAAAGTTGTAGGAAATGGTACTAGAGCTATGTCTAATCTTAAAGAAGGAGCTATATTAGATATACTAACTGGTTTAGGAAATGGATTTGATAAAAATTCAAGTGGAGATAGCCCTTTATTAATTGGTGGAGGTGTTGGTACTCCCCCTTTGTACAATTTATGTAAAAATTTAATAAAAGAAAATAAAAAAACTATAGTTGTAATAGGCTTTGGTACAAAAGATGAAATCTTTTATGAAGATGAATTTAAAAAACTTGGTGCAAATGTATATGTTTCAACTGTGGATGGTAGTTATGGAACTAAAGGACTTGTAACTGATGTCATAAAAAATTTAAATGATTATACATATTATTATGCCTGTGGTCCTAAAAATATGTTAAAATCTGTATATGATCTAATTAAAGTAGATGGAGAATTGAGTTTTGAAGAAAGAATGGGCTGTGGATTTGGAGCTTGTATGGGTTGTTCTTGTAAAACTAAATATGGGAATAAACGTATTTGTAAAGATGGACCAGTATTCAAAAAGGAGGAAATAATATGGTAGAAGATAATTTATCTGTTACATTAAGCAAAATTAAATTACAAAACCCTGTAATTCCTGCAAGTGGCACATTTGGATATGGATATGAATTTAATGATTTTTATGATATTAATATATTAGGTGCAATTTCATTTAAAGGCACAACAAAAGACGAAAGATTTGGAAACCCTACGCCCCGCATTGCAGAATGTAAATCAGGATTAATAAATGCAATTGGTTTACAAAATCCTGGTATAGATGCTGTAATTAAAAATGAATTACCTCATTTAAGAAAAGTCTTTAAAAATCCATTAATAGCTAATATAAGTGGCTTCTCAATAGACGAATATGTTTACTTAGCAGAAAAAATTGATAAAGAAAAACAAGTAGAAATAATAGAAGTAAATATAAGTTGCCCTAATGTCCAAAATGGCGGTATGTCTTTTGGAACCAGTCCTGAATCTGCAAGACAAGTAACTGAGGCAGTAAAAAAAGTAACAACTAAACCTGTATATATCAAATTAACGCCAAATGTTACTGATATAGTTTCAATTGCTAAAGCTTGTGAACAAGGTGGAGCTGATGGATTAGTTTTAATTAATACATTACTAGGTATGAGAATTGATTTAAAAACTAGAAAGCCCGTAATTGCAAATAAGATGGGTGGATTTTCAGGTCCTGCTATATTCCCTATTGCAACTAGAATGGTATATCAAGTATATGATGCAGTAAATATACCTATTATAGGTGTTGGTGGAATTGAAACAGCAGAAGATGTGATTGAAATGATGCTTGCAGGAGCAACAGCTATTGAAGTAGGTTCTGCTAATTTAAAAAATCCATATGCTTGTAAAGAAATAATTTCAAACTTACCAAAAGTTATGGAAAAATACAATATTAAAAAAATTTCAGATATAATTGGACAAGCACATAAATAAAAAAGAAAGGAGTAATTTATACAATGGGAAAAGATGTAATAATAGCTTGTGATTTTAAAAATAAAGAAGATACTATGAATTTTTTAGACAAATTTACCAATGAAAAATTATTTTTAAAAGTAGGTATGGAACTATTTTATGCAGAAGGACCAGAAATTGTAAGAGAAATAAAAAAAAGAGGTCATAAAATATTCTTAGATTTAAAATTACATGATATACCAAATACTGTAAATAAAGCTATGTCTGTTTTATCAAAATTAGATGTAGACATGTGTAATGTTCATGCTGCTGGAACAATTGATATGATGAAAGCAGCTCTTGAAGGATTAAAAAAAGAAAATGGTACAAGACCATTATTAATTGCTGTAACACAATTGACTTCAACAAGTGAAGAAAAAATGAAAAATGAATTATTAATAGATAAGCCTATTAATAATGTTGTTATTCATTATGCTAAAAATGCTAAAGAGGCTGGTTTAGATGGTGTCGTGTGTTCCCCTTTAGAAGCTTCAATTGTAAAGCAGAATTGTGGAAAAGATTTTTTAACTATTACACCTGGTATAAGATTTGAAACAGACGATATTGGAGATCAAGTTCGAGTTACAACTCCAAAAAAAGCTAAAGAAATTGGTTCAGATTACATTGTAGTTGGTCGTCCAATCACTAAAGCCAAAAATCCTGTAGAAGCATATAAAAAATGCGTAGCTGATTTTTGTGATTAATTTTATATAAGAGAAAGGAAGAATTTAATATGGAAAATTTAGAAAAAGAAATAGCAAGGGAATTACTATCAATACAAGCCGTGTTTTTAAGACCAGATGATCCATTTACATGGGCTAGTGGAATTAAAAGCCCAATATATTGTGATAATAGATTAACTCTTACTGCCCCATCTGTTAGAACTAAAATAGAAAATGCTCTTGTAGATACAATTAAGGAAAATTACCCTGATGTAGAAGTATTAATGGGAACAAGTACAGCTGGTATTCCTCATGCTGCTATAATTGCAGATAAAATGAATTTACCTATGGGTTATGTTAGAGGAAGTAGTAAAGATCATGGAAGAAAAAATCAAATAGAAGGTAAGCTAAAAAAAGGACAAAAAGTAGTTGTTATTGAAGACTTAATATCTACAGGTGGTAGTGTTATAGATGTTGTAAATGTACTAAGAGAAGCTGGAGCAGATGTATTAGGTATTGCAAGTATATTTACATATAATATGCAAAAAAGTAAAGACAAATTAGAGCAAAGTGATGTTAAAAATATAAGTTTATCAAATTTTGATGCCTTAATTAAAGTAGCAGCAGAAGAAGGCTATATATCTAAAGATGATATTGAAAGATTGCTTGCTTTTAGAAATAATCCAAGTGATGAAAGTTGGATGAAACAAAAATAAAAAATGTTAGATTAATTAGGTGAATTTATGTATAATCTTTCTTGACTTTTTTAACAATAAATAATATACTCTAACTATATTAATAAAAAGGAGGCTATTTAAATGGATAATCTAATAGAAATTAGATGGCATGGTCGTGGTGGACAAGGTGCAAAAACAGCTTCATTACTTTTAGCTGATGCTGCATTTAACACTGGAAAATATATTCAAGGATTCCCTGAATATGGACCTGAAAGAATGGGTGCACCAATAACGGCATACAATCGTATAAGTGATAATCCGATTACAGTTCATAGTAATATATATGAACCAAATTATGTAGTAGTTGTAGATGATTCTTTACTAGAATCTGTAAATGTAACTTCGGGATTAAAACCTGATGGAGCAATTGTAATAAATACAACAAAATCACCAGATTATTTAAAATCTGTTTTAAATGGATATACTGGAGACATTTATACTTTAGATGCAAGAAAAATATCACTAGAAACTATAGGTAAGTATTTCCCAAATACACCTATGCTTGCTGCAATTGTAAAAGTAAGTAAAATAATGTCTGACGAAGATTTTCTAAAAGACATGGAAGGTTCTTTTAAACACAAATTTGCAAAGAAACCTGATGTTATAGAGGGAAATATGAATGCTTTAAAAATGGCTTTAAATGAAATAAAGAAAATAAATTAATTTTAAAGAAAGGATTTAAAGAATATGACTAATATAGATAAAAATACTACTATGGAAGATATGACAATTGGTGGTAATATTTATTCAGCAGGAAATTCAAAAGATTTTAAGACTGGCGATTGGAGAAGTGTAAAACCTATTTATCTAAGTGAAAAATGTACTCAATGTGGTCTTTGTTTTCCAGTTTGTCCAGAAAATGCAATTCCTGTAAATAAAGAATTAAAAAGAGAAGATTTTGATTATGATTTTTGTAAGGGTTGCGGTGTTTGTGCAAAAGTATGCCCTTTTCATGCAATCGAAATGACGGATGGAGGTAATTAATATGAGTATAAGAGAAAGATTAAGTGGTAATGAAGCAGCAGCTACTGCAATGAAACAAATAAATCCTGATGTTGTAGCAGCATTTCCTATTACCCCTTCAACAGAAATCCCACAATATTTTTCTACATTTGTTGCAAATGGAACAGTTGATACTGAATTTATTGCAGTTGAAAGTGAGCATAGTGCAATGAGTGCTTGTATCGGTGCAGAAGCCGCTGGAGCAAGAGCAATGACAGCAACATCTGCAAATGGTTTATCTTATATGTGGGAAATGATTTATATTGCATCAAGCCTTAGACTCCCTATTGTATTAAGTTTAGTAAACCGTGCTGTATCCGGACCATTAAATATACACAATGATCACTCTGATGCTATGGGTGTTCGTGATAGTGGATGGATAATGTTATTTTCTGAAAATAACCAAGAAGCTTATGATAATTTACTTATGGCACATAAAATTGCAGAAAACAAAAATGTTTTGCTTCCTTTAATGGTATGTCAAGATGGATTTATTACATCTCACTCAATAGAAAATATAATGCTAGAAGAAGATAGCGAAGTAAAAAAATTTGTTGGAAAATATGAACCAGAACATTATTTATTAAATACAAAAGAGCCTATATCTGTTGGTCCTCTTGATTTACAAGCATATTTATTCGAACACAAAGCACAGCAAGCAGAAGCTATGAAAAAAGCAAAAGATGTTATCCTACAAGTAAGTCAAGATTTTGAAAAGTGGACAGGTAGACATTATGATTTATTTGAAGGATATAAATTAGAGGATGCAGAAATTGCAATTGTGTGTATGAACTCAACTGCTGGTACTACAAAATTTGTTGTAGATAAATTAAGAAATCAAGGAATTAAAGCTGGATTACTTAAAGTAAGAGTATTTAGACCATTCCCTAGTAGCGAAATAGCAAATGCACTATCTCATTTAAAAGCTGTTGCAGTACTTGATAAATCAGATTCATTAAATGCTGCTGGTGGAGCTTTATTTACAGATGTGGCATCTGCAATGTATGTTAATGATAAAAAAGTACCTCTTGTAAATTATGTATATGGTATTGGCGGAAGAGATGTCCCAGCATCACAACTTGAATCAGTTTATAATGATTTAACAAAAATAGTAGAAACAGGAAATATAGGAAATCCTTATAGATATTTAGGACTAAGAACAAAGGAGGTAATGTAATATGGCATATAATATGAAAGAAGTCATTGCAAATAAGCCTTCAAGATTTGCAGAAGGACATAGAATGTGTGCAGGATGTGGTGCACCAATAGTTGCAAGACATATTTTAAGAGCTTTAAAAGAAGAAGATCATGCAGTCATTTCTTGTGCTACAGGTTGTATGGAAGTATCAACATTCACATATCCATACACAGCATGGACAGATTCATTTATTCATACTGCATTTGAATGCGCAGCATCTACCCTATCTGGTGCAGAAGCTGCATACAAGTCATTAAAAAAACAGGGAAAGTTACCTCAAGATGAGCATATAAAATTTATTGCTTTTGGTGGAGATGGCGGAACTTATGATATAGGTCTACAGTCTCTTTCTGGTGCTATGGAAAGAGGTCACGATATGGTATATGTTTGTTATGATAATGGTGCATATATGAATACTGGTATTCAAAGATCATCAGCTACTCCAAGATTTGCAGATACTACAACATCACCAGCAGGAACTGTTATCCCTGGCAAAATGCAATCAAGAAAAGATTTAACAGAAATTTTAGCAAATCATCATATACCTTATGCTGCTCAAACTATAGCTTATGGTGATTTTAGAGATTTATATGAAAAGGCTGAAAAAGCTATATATACAGAAGGTCCTACATTTCTAAATGTATTATCTCCTTGTCCACGTGGATGGGGTTATAACACAGAAGACCTTATGGAAATAAATAAACTTGCTGTTCAAACTTGTTATTGGCCTTTATATGAAGTAGTAGATGGAAAATATAAAGTAACATTTAAACCTGCTAAAAAACTTCCAATTGAAGAATTTTTAAAACCTCAAAAAAGATTTAAGCATATGTTTAAACCAGGAAATGAGTGGATGATAGAAGAATTCCAAAAAGAAGTTGATAGACGTTACCAAGAACTATTGGATTTAGAAGAAATGACAAACAAATAAATAAAAAAATAAAGGAGCTATTGTTTAATAGTTCCTTTTTTAGCATCTATATATCATATTTATTTTTTCTCAAAATTTTATTTTTGTTGTTTTTTATCCATTTATTTCATTTTTGTGAAACTAGAGCAAAAAAATGTCTTAAATTTTTATTTTCCAGTCACATAGTATTTTCATACCTAAAATTATTTTTAAATATTTATCTTAAGAAATTAGATTTTTTCCATAAATAAAATTCTCCGCTTATATTTTGTTATTTAATTAAATTTCATCAACATATAGTTCATCTACAACAGCTACAACTGTGTATTTCTTTAACTTTTGTATGCTTTTTATTTTTTCTAAATTGCTATATTCTAAAATCTGCTTTCTTGCTTTTGCCTTTGTTTCTTCCAGTAAGTTTTTTTCACTTTTCTTTAAGTATTTAAATTCTATTAATATTGAATATTTATTTTCTACATTAGTTTGTGGTGTTATTAATAAATCCATATATCTTCTATTTGCTTCAAGTTCAGAT
>CAZUHD010000071.1:0-9376 GCA_964620415.1 uncultured Clostridium sp. | reverse complement strand
TAAGAAGATCTGACGTTGTATCAGAAATTATTGGATAATAAATATAGTAATAGCAAGGATTACGGAAATTTGTAATTCCTTGCTATTTTTATTTTTCCCACTAATTTCCCACTTTAGTTTAGAATGGAGTCCATAATTTTTATACTTTTATCTTTTTTTGTTGGTAAAGCCTGTAAATATATTTCTGTTATTTTAATACTGCTATGCCCCATTAATTCTTTTAGTGTAATTAAATCACATCCTTTTGACATCATCAAAGTAGCAAAAGTATGTCTTAAATCATGGAATTTTCTATACCTCAATCCAGCATTTTTTAATCTTTGCTGCCATTGTTTGAATAAGCTTTTACTATTAATGTATGTGTTATTTCTTCCGTGGAAAAACCATTGTGTTTGTATGAGGTTTATTTATTAACATATTATATACTGTATCATTCATTGGTATTGTTCTAATTGAACTTTGACTCTTTGGAGATAGTAATTTTAAATTGTAACTTTTTTTTCGATTTTCATCAAAATCTGCTGAATTACTTAAATTATGAATTACATGGATAAGTCTATTTTCAAAATCTAAATCTGACCATTGTAATCCCAAAATTTCGCCTTGCCTCATTCCAGTTGCAAGTGCAAAAATAATAATGTCTTGATAATGACTACCATCAAATGCAGGTATTAAAATTTTTATTTCCTCTTCTGTAAAAAAATCAATCTTGTTTTTTCTTTCCAATATTTCTAAATCTTTTTTATTATCTTTAGGTAAGGTTACATTATTACATGGGTTTTTAATTGTGTAGCCGTCTTTTTCGCAATAAACAAAGAATAAATGCAACAATTTATGAATAGCTTTAACTCTTTGTGGAGTCATTGATTTATTTGTATTTTTTAATTTTAATTTTAATTTCATCAATCTATCGTAGAAGTTTTGAATATTTATAGTTTTTATATCTTTAATTGGTTGAGTAGAAATTATATCTGGTTCTATATAATTTCTATAAATTCTTTCATAAGATTCAAATGAAGAGGGTTTTAATTCGTGTTTTTTATTTTCAAACAACCATTTAGGGAATAGATCGTTAATTGTTATGAAATCGTTAAATTGCAATCCAAATTTTAGATTTTGTATATAGTCAGTAGCTTTTTTTTCTGCTTCTGATTTACTTGATCCGTAAAAGTCTTTTCTAATAGGAACACCATTTGGTTTATGACCAATAGTTTTATTTAATCTATAGTATTCAATTCCATTTTTGGTACAATTAGTTTTTTTCGCCAATTTATTGAACCTCCAATATACATTTTTTTGACCAAACACTTGAAAATTAAAGACTATTTATGTATAATATAAATAGTCGTAGCAGTGTTTTATCTTTTGTACACTTACGATAGGTTCTTTAGTTTTTTTATTAAAGGGATAGTTAGAGCTAAATCATTAGGGGTAATGAGTTCTAACTATTTTTATTTTAATATTCATATTTTGGTCTAATTAATATCCATATTATCCAAATGCCACCTGTACAAAGTATTAAAATAAAATCTAAAAAATGATTATAATGCTTTTTTTGTTTTGTAGAACCAGTAGCAGAAGATGAGGCTGAATTATTTATTATTATGTTTTTGTCAGATTGTTTATTATAACTCTTTGTAGGTTCTCCGCAACTAGGACATACTATTGCATTGTCATTTTCAATTTGCTTTCCACAATGTTCACAATATTTCATAACCTTTCTCCTTTCTAAAATAAATATTATAAAAATGCTGATTTCATTTCAACTCTAATAATTTTACCGATTATGTGTATATCTGTTGTTTTTTCTTTTGGAAAATATGGATTTAATGGTTCTAGTTCGTATTCATTATTATCAAGTATTAGAATTTTTCTAATAAGTATTTTGTTATCAAGCATTAACAAATAAACTTTATTATTTTTTATTTCAGAACATTTTTCAATTATAGCAGTATCTTCTTTTCCTAAAAGTGGTAGCATTGAGTCATCTCTGGAAATAAAAGCAATATATTCTTTATCCTGGTTTAATTTAAAATTAGCATATATATATTGTTGTGTCGGATCAGTTATAAAAGTATTATTTATCTTATCATATTCAATTCTACTAACAATTGGAATTTTATTATCATTATTAGATACATTATCATTAAAAAAGTCATCTATTAAATAATCTGTATATCCACAAACTTGCATTAGTTCTCTATAATTTGTAATACCTTTAGAGTTTGATGCAAGAGTCTTTAGTATTTTAGGAGATGGTGGTTTTTCTTTTTTCATATTCATATATTCAGATAGATATGTTCTACTTACACCAGTTTTTTTTGAAAATTCTCTTTGAGTTTCAAAAGTTGAATAAATATCTTTAATTATTTTTGCAAATTTATTTTTATCAAACATAAAGAAACCTCCTAAACCTATTGTACATCAATGGTTTAAAAAAGTCAACAAAAAAAGTTAAAAATTTTTAACAAAAAGTGTTGACTTTTTATTTTTTATACGATAAAATGATTTTGGTTCAAAAAAATGACCGAAAACTTTAAAAGGAGGAAGGCAAAAAATGAAATTAAATATTAAAACTATTAGTGAATTAATAGATACTCAATATAGAGGTAATGTATCTTGGTTCGCTGATGAAATAGGCATTAACAGAAGCTACCTAACTATGATATTAAATGGAAAGCAACGAGATGATAGTGCAAAAGTAATTAACCATCTTTGCCTTTATTGCAAAAAGAAAAACCTTGATTACAGAAAGTATATTTTTTTACCTTAATCGGTTCAAAAAAATGACCAGAAAGGAGGGAAAAATTTTGAATGAACAGTGGGTAAGCCTGAATAAATATGAAAAAAAATACAACTTAGGACATAAAACAGTATTACAAATGATTGAAAATCATGATGTAGAGTACATAAGAACAGGTTCAAGATACAAAATTAAAGATGGTAATAAAAACACTGTTCCTAGAGAAATGTTTGAAAAAGAACACGCAGCGAGAATTAAAGCAGAAACAACATTAGATTTACTCAAAAAAGTTTTAGTAGAGGGAGGAAAATAAAATGAAAATTGTAAACAAAGGAAAATTTTGGACAAGGATAATGGAAATGTGGATTATATTTGGAACATTTATTCTAACATCAAAAGCTATTACTTATGCAAATATTTGGAGAGGCATCAAAGCATACGGTGGAGAATATTTAATTCCATGTTTAGGATTGTTAATCATTATAGTAGTAGAAACAATTTACGAAAAAAGTGAGAAGAGGAGAAAATAAAAATGGATAAGCTAGAATTTATAAAAAATTCATTAGAAAATGATTTGAATTATTGGGAAAAAGCTGAAAAAGAAAATCCAGATAGTTCATTTTATAGAGGTACTGTAGCAGGACTACGAGCATTTAAAGAAAAGGTTAAATTCATATTAGATGAAAAAAATAAACCAATAAAAGGAGGAAAAAGTAATGTTTAATAGGGAAGAAGTTGAAAGATTAAATGCAGAAAAAGAAAATTATCAAAATCAATTAGAATTAGCTAATATTAAGTTAGAGCAATTGGAAAAACAATATGAACATAAAAATAATGAATTAGTTGATGTGATTTCATCTGTATTTTTAAGTTTTAGAAAAATTGTAGAAATTGCTGAAAGAAATGATTACGGACAACCTGAACAAAAAATTAGACAAATTAAAGAATATGCAGAAGAACAAAAAAATTGTTATGCCCAATTGATATTAGGTATCTCAGACACAAAAAATAGAACTACTACCACTGATCAAAGTAATTAATAGTTCTATAAAACATTTATATAAATGCTCTTATCTATATTCTAACATAAACAATTTAGGATAGCAAGAGTGGAAAGGAAAGAATTTATGAATCAATATTGTAGTATATGTGGAAAAAAATATGAAGGATATGGTAATAATGCACAACCAATAAATAATGGTAGATGCTGTGATGAATGTAATCTAAAAGTAGTAATACCAAGAAGAATTGAAGTTTCAATGAGCTTAAAACCACATAAAAAATCAGATATGAAAGGTTGGTAACGATGACTAGAGAGGAATGGTTAGAAGAAAGAAAAACTGGAATAGGTGGTTCAGATGCAGCAGCAATAGTTGGACTTAATCCATATAGCGATAATGTTAAATTATGGGAAATTAAAACTAAAAGAATAGAACAAGAGGATATTTCAGATAAGCCTTATGTGAAATATGGTGTATCAATGGAAGAAAATTTAAGACAAAGTTTTGCAATAAAACATCCAGAATTTGAGGTTATTCATGAAGAGAATACAATAATTAGACATTCTAAATATCCATTTTTATTTGCTAGTTTAGATGGTACGTTAATCAACAAAGAAACAGGAGAAAAAGGCATTTTAGAAATAAAAACATCTGAAATATTAAGAAGTATGCAAAAAGAAAAATGGAATGATCGTGTTCCAGATAATTATTATATACAGGTGTTACATTACCTAAATGTAACTGGCTATACATTTGCTTATTTATTTGCAGAATTAATTTATTCTGAAGATTTACAAATGACTAAAACATTTAAGTTTGATAAAAATAATTTAGTTGAAGATATTGAATATTTACAAGAAAAAGAAATTGAGTTTTGGAAATATGTTGAAGAGGATAAAAGACCTCCGCTAATATTGCCAAATATGTAGAAAGGATGATTTTTAATGAAAAAATATGAAAGTACAGTTATTTTAAAACCAGATATAACTGAAACAAAAAAAGATGAAATTATAGAAAAATTAAAAATTTTAACTAAAGATGTTGAGATAGATGAATTAGGCAAAAGAACATTAGCTTACGAAGTAAAAGGCTATAAAGAGGGAATATATATAGTTTTTAATTTTAAAAGCACAAACAAGATTAACAGAGAGTTAGAAGATTTTTTTAGAGATAATGTAAATATTTTAAAATATATCATTTTGAAAGGAGAAGAATAATATGGAATTGAAAGTTGAGGAAATAAAGGCATTAGAACCAATTAAATTTAATTATGAAGATATAAAAAAATGGGTAACTGAAAAATCAATAGAATATAAATCAATAGTTTATACAGAAGATACGATTACTGATGCTAGGGCAGATAGAGCAACATTAAATAAAGTAGCAAAAGCAATAAATGATGAAGAAATAAGAATTGAGAAAAAAGTTTTAGAACCTGTTAAGGATTTTAAAGATAAATGTAAAGAACTCCAATCAATTATTAAAGAAGCATCAGATTCAATAGATATACAGGTAAAAGCATTTGAAGAAAAAGAACAAAACGAGAAAAAAGAACAAATAAAAGCAGTCTTTGATGCTCATATAGGAGACTATAAAGATTTAATCTTATTTGATTTAATATTTAATCCTAGATGGTTAAATAAAACATATACAATGAAGAAAATCGAAAAAGATATAAGCAACTTAGTAACTAAAGCAACTGCTGATATGAAGGTATTGGAGGCACAAATAAAAGATGAGGTTATATTGAAACAAGTGCAAGCATTTTACTTTTCACATATAGCTGAAGCAGATTGTTTAAGTAGTTCATTAAAATATGGAATGAATGTTATTGAAAGTAATCAAAAGCTTGATGAATTAAAACAACAACAAAAAGCAAGAAAAGTAGAAAATACAACAAATACTACACAACAAGCAATGGAACAAGAAGAATTACAAGTTATTGATTTTAGAGTATGGGTTACGCAAGAACAAAAGATGAAAATTAGGAATTTTCTAATTCAAAATAATATTAAATATGGAAAGGTGGAGTAAAAATGGCAACTTTATTTGATTTATTATTTAAAAAACCACATGTAAAGTGTGAAATAAAAGTACAAATTGATGATAAAAAGGAAAAATGTATAACAACAGTTGATGGAAATTTACCAAGTGTTTTAACTGGATTATCTTTGTTAGTATCTAAATTAATGGAAAATGATATTCCAAAAGAACTAATTCGAGGAGCAATAGATATAGGTTTGGAAGAAAAAAATAAAAAAGTTATTGAAAAAGAAATAATAATAGACAATGAAGAAAAAGCAAAGAAAATTGAAAAATTTCTAGAAGATTTGGAGGACAAATAAATGCAAGAAAAATTAAATTTAGATAATGAATTATTAAAACCTATGAAAGAAAGACTTGAACACTCAATTGATATACTAACTAAAAGTTCAATTCTTACAGGAAAAGAATCAGAAATAACACTAAAAATAAATATTGGTGTAAGTAAAAAGGATCGTGAATTTAACGACGAAATAGAAGAATATTTGCAACCAATATATGATTTTCAAATATTAGAAAAAATCAAAGAGGCAAAAGGAACTTATAAAAGTTCATTAGGATTTAATTATGCAGTCGAAATCGATAATCAAGATAATGTAATAGTTCGAAATATAAACGAACAACAAAGTTTATTTGATAAGGGGGATTAAAAAATGGAAGTAAAAAATAGTTTAGTAAAACAAAATCAAAAACAAACTTTTAGTGCATTTTTAGGTACAGATGCTATGAAAAGAAAAATAAATGAAATTGTAGGTGGAGAAAAAGGTCAGCAATTCATAACTGCAATTATTTCAGCTGTGTCAACGAATCCACAGTTAGCAGAATGTGATAATTCAACAATTCTTTCTGCAGCATTAGTAGGACAGGCTCTTAATTTGAGCCCTAGTCCACAATTAGGTCAATATTACATGGTTCCTTTTAATGATAATAAGCGAGGTTGTAAAGTTGCACAATTTCAAATTGGTTATAAAGGTTATATTCAATTAGCAATCAGAAGCGGATACTATAAAAAATTGAATGTACTTGCTATAAAAGAAGGGGAACTGATTAAATATGATGCACTTAATGAAGATATTGAAGTTAAATTGATAGAAGATGAAGAGGAAAGAGAAAAAGCAGAAACAATTGGATATTATGCTATGTTTGAATATCTAAATGGTTTTAGAAAAACATTATATTGGACAAAGAAACACATGGAAGCACATGCTGAAAAATATTCAATGGGGTATAAAGCTCATAAAGGTTACACATTTTGGGAAAAAGATTTTGACGGAATGGCATACAAAACAATGTTAAGACAGCTAATTTCTAAGTGGGGTATTATGAGTGTTGATATGCAAAAGGCTATGGAAAGTGATATGGCAGAAATAAAAGAAGATGGAACCTATGAATATGTTGATAATGATTATGAAGTAACACAACCTATTCAAGAAGAGCAAGAAGAACAACAACCAGTTGAAAGAGATGCAAAAGAGCAAAACAATTCTACAGATGAGGAAGATCCATTTTTACAAAAATAAATGTTTATGAAAGGAAGATAACCTATGGCAGCTTATAGATATGTACATACATCTTTTTGGGAAGATGCAAAAGTTCAAGATGATATGTCTCCAATTGAAAGATATTTCATGCTATATCTACTAACTAATTCACATACTAAGCAGTGTGGAATTTATGAAATTAGTAAAAAACAAATGTCTTTTGAAACAGATATTGACATGGAAGAATTGCAAAAACTTTTGAATAAATTTGAAAATGAATTAAATTTAATAAAATATGATAATGATACCAAGGAAATATTAATTATTAATTGGTATAAATACAATTGGACTGCCAGTGAGAAAGTAAAAAAATGTATTTTAAATGAACTAAAAGATATAAAAAGTGCTGAATTGTTAGAATATTTGAATAGGGTATGTATACCTCATATATACCCTAACGATACCCTATCTATACCTAACAATAAAGAAAAAGAAAAAGAAAAAGAAAAAAGAAAAGAAATAAAAATAAAAAAAGAAAAAGAAAATTCTGCTGATCTTATCCAAAAATATTTTATTGAATGTTTAGGGTCGACGAATTTGAATGCAATACAAGAATGTATATCATATTTAGATGATTTACCTGTTGAGGTTATAAGAATAGCATTACAAAAAACGGCTGATGCAAATGCTAATTGGAAATATACAAAAAAGATTTTAAATGATTGGGTAACAAAAAAGATTGATTCTGTTGAAAAAATAATAATAGAAGATGAGAAATTTAAAAGCAAAAGAAATAATAATTTTAATCAACAAGAAGAAATAGAAAAATTTTTAAAGGAGAGCGAATATGACTAAAAATGAATTTATAAAAGTTATGAATAAATTACAAAACAATTTTAGTAAGAAAATAGACTCCGAAACTTATAAATTATATTGGAATGAGTTTAAAGATTTTAGCTATGAAAGGTTTAACAATGTAATAAATAAAATAATTCAAACAAATAAATTTTTTCCAACTATATCTGAAATAAATGTAAACATTATTGAAGATGGAAAAGTAGGAAATCTAAATCTTAATAGTAGTTATTGGTATAAAAATTTAAAAGAATTTTGCGACAAAGCTGGAATGCCATATTATGATATTACAAAAGGATCAGATTATCCATTATCACCATTTAAAGATTGTGAGGAAACAAATTGATAAATAAAAGAAAATATCTTAAATTAAATGGAATATGCGGAAAGGCAATACAAAATGAATGGTGTTTAGGTTGCCAAAAACTAGAGGATTATAATTTTATTGGAGTTGATAATTGTGAATATATCAATATTGAAGAAAAACAACGTATTCCCAATGTCAGCAAAATGGTAAAAGAATATAAGCAATTAAAATTATTATGACACTCTAAAATCAATTTTAAGACGTTTTATTTTTTAAGGCATATACTTTTATTAATGTGATAATTAAATTGAAAATTACATATAAATTTTATCAAATTTGGTATAAAAAAATGACAATGTTGGTATAAAATTTTGAAACAAAACTAACTGATAAGAAAATATTGAGGTAAAGAGAAAATTCAAACTAGAAAATTTACAAAGGAAAGGACTGATGTGGATGGAGATTGATGATATTGAAGAAACAAAAAAATTGCTAGAAAATATAAAATATTTTTTCAAAAACATAGATGAAATTGATAAAAAATTACAAGTCGATTTATACAACAAAGAAGGAGAAAAAGATGATTTACTACACGAAATCGAACTAAGTAAATTAAATGCAATTGAAAGAATGGCAACATATTCTAGATTAGAAAAAGTTTTACAAGATAGAAGAATTATTAAAAATAAAATAGAATTAATAAATACATTAAAACCTTACACTAATAAATACATAATGAAAGGGATACTTGCAGAAACAGATATTACCATTAAAAATATTGAAACTCTAAAAAGTAATCAAGAGAATAGACAATATACACCACGTATATTAAAAGATTTAAAATGTGCAAAGAAAAGGAAGGAGGAAAACAATGATAATAGTTAATCAAGAAGAAACAGAGTTATTTAATTTTGATAATACAAGAAGTATATGGATATTATGCGAA
>CAZUHD010000070.1:0-9628 GCA_964620415.1 uncultured Clostridium sp. | reverse complement strand
TAGTTATATGGATGTAGGAAAAAATACAGCCGAAAACTTTTACCACGCATATGTACTAGGATTGTTAGTTCGGATTAAAAGACACATACTATGTTAATTCAAATAGAGAATCAGGATTTGGAAGATATGACATTTTATTAGAGCCATTTGATAAAAATGGAAATAGCTTTATCTTTGAGTTTAAAGTTTTAGATGATGAACTAGAATCAACATTAGAAGATACCCTTGCGAATGCAAAAAAACAAATAGAAGAGAAAGGCTATGAACAAAACTTAATAGAACGTGGATTCAAAAATATTACTAAAATTGTATTTGCATTTAAAGGTAAAGAAGTTAAGCTAGAAATATATTAGTGAAGAAAAAATATTGAAAATTAATCCTAATATTAGTCAAAGAAACAAAGTAAAATAGCGGATAAAATTGAAATGTCTTATAAAATCATAAAAAAAAGTATGTTTAATAAAACTTGCAAGAGCAGGGGAACAATTAATAATGTAAATGTAGCTAAAAATTAATAAATCAATAGGGGTAAAAATGTTTGAAAAAATAGTAGTAATTGTTTTGATTACTCTATGGTGTGTTATGATATTTTACTTTCAAATGCAACTGATGAAAAGTCAACTAGAGATATTGAAAGAATTATAAGTAAAATATACAATAAAATAGCACATAATAGATTAAAGACACAAACACTTGAAAAATTAAATATTATTTTAAGAAAATATATGCATGCAGTAGTCTTTTGTATATTAGAGATATTGATATTTTTATGTTTGAAAACATTTGAGGTGCATAATTGGAAACTTTCTATAATGTCAATAGCATTGTCATCTTTATATGCATGTTCTGACGAATTTCATAAAAAATTTGGGGAAGGTAGACATTGTGATTTTATAGAGGTATTAATAGATATAGTAGGAGCTTTAATTGGAGTAATATTGATGAATTTAATTAAAATTTTATAGTTCATATTTATATATATTAAGCAAAAATACATTAAAATAGAGAATCAAACTATCAAAAATTTGCAAAAGTTAACATAATATGTTATAATATTAGCTATGGTGATGAAAGATATGTATAATTCAAATATAAATTTAAATTTATATAAAATATTTTTAGCGGTGGCAAAGTCAAAAAGTTTATCAGAAGCAAGCAGTAAGATGAATATAGAAAAAACCTCCATTAGCAAAAGCATAAAGCAATTAGAAGATGCTTTGGGAGCTAAATTGTTTTATAGAGAAAATAAAGGTATGCAATTAACTAAAAAAGGGCAAGAATTATATGAGTATATTGATAAGGGATTAAGCTATTTTGAAACAGGGGAGAAAACAGTAAATGAAAAAGACGATTTATCAAGTAGTAAGATAATACTGGGTTCATTATCTCATCTATCATCATTCTATGTTATGGATTGCATAAAAAAAATAAAAAAGGATTATCCAAAATTAAAAATAGAACTTATTACAGGTTCTACAGTAAATAATTTGATTGATTTATTAGAGAATCATAAAATTGATTTTGCAATAGATAGCAGCTTAATTTGTAGTGAAAATAAAGAGATTAGAGTAAAAGAATTAAGAACATTAGATAATATACTTATTTCAAAAGAATATATTGAAATTAAAGATATAAAACAACTAGAAAATTATGAGTACATATTAGGTGCTGAATATTCAAATACAACGAAAAAGTTAATAAATATTTTTAATGATAATAATATAAAAATGAAAAGTTTATTAAACATTGACACAACAGAACTTAGAGTTAATGCAGTAAAACATGGACTAGGAATATCTTATGTTATGAATGATATTGTAAAAAAAGAGATGGAGAACCATGAACTGTATGAAGTTAAAGTTCCATTTGAATTGCCAAAGTCAAAAATGCACTTAATATATTTAAAGGGGCATTTATCAAAAGCAGATAGCATATTTATAAAAAACTACCTAAAATAGAGAGAAATCAGCAGTATAAATTTTTTTAATAAAATTTGTACTGTTGCTTTTTTTTCAATGGTAGTTGCAAAATTTTCAATAGACATATCTTATAAATAGTTATATAATGTAGGTATAAAAAAATTAATTAGGAGAACTATGATATGTCAAAAGTAGAGATATGTTGGGTATTAACTACTAGATGTAATGAAAACTGTAAATATTGTTATAGGTTTTTAGATATTCAAGAAGTAGAATATGAGAAAAATGAACAAATATTAAGAAAGCTAATTGCAGATGGAGTAAGAGAAATAACTTGGACTGGTGGAGAAGCTTTATTATATAATGGGTTTACTAATTTGCTAAAAATAGCAAAAGAAAATGGAGTAAAGAGTAAGTTAATAACTAATGGAACAATAGTTGCAAACAATAATGATATTAGAGAAATTTGCAATTATTTAGACAGCATAACACTTTCAATAGATTCTATAAATGATGATATAAATGTTAAGTTAGGGCGAGGAAAACAACATTATAGTAATATAAAAACTGTTTTAGAATATTTAAAAAATAAAGAACTAAAAGTAACTATAAATACTGTTGTTAGTAAGGTAAATATAGAACATCTGGAAGAACTTGGAAAATTTATAAGTAAATATAATATAAATGCTTGGAGAATTTTTAAATTTACACCATTAAGAGAAACAGCGAAAGTCAATAAAGAACTTTTTGAAATTACAACAGAAGAATTTAATGGTAAGAAAAAGATACTAAACACTTTTAAAAATAGTTGTAAAATTGAATATAGACAGGGAGATGACTTTGAAAATAAATATTTAAATATTATAAATGCAGGAGATGTAACTAAAACAGAAAATGGAGTAGATATAATAGTTGGAAATATTTTAAAAGAAAATTTTGCTGATATATTGCAAAATGCTGAGAAGAACAGCATATTTGTGAATGCACTTAAAAAATTAAAGAAAAATGGGGCAATAGATAAGATTAAAACATTTGTTACTTATAAAGATGAAAAAGTTAGAGATAGAATTATAAATACGATTAAAACATTAGATTTTGCAGATGTAGTTGGGTCAGCAGAAAATGGAATAAGTACCTATAATAAAATTGTAGAATTACAGCCAGATATGGTATTTGCAGAATATAATATGTCAGATATGAACGGAATAGAACTAATAAAAAAATCAAGAGAAAAATTGGAAAACAAGACTCCAGTATTTAATATAATAGGAGATGTTCCTTTTGAAGAATTGATGAAATCTTCTAATGATATAGGAAATAATGTAAATGCTTTATTAGACGATAATGATAAAGATAGAATTATAAAAATACTAAAAGAATATAAGGAATATAAAGAATATAAAGAAAGTGAAAAATTTGAGAATATCAATTGAAAAAACGAGCAGGGTATTGAATTAAAAATCAATGTCTTGTTCATTTTTTATATATAAGTATTCTGTAATTGTTTCTAAAAATAATCTTGGAGAAATATTTTTAGATGGATCTATTAGTTTTATGACAGGGTGGTTCTGTAATTTATCTCTATTATAGATAACAGGAGCAATAGCACCTCGAAAAGCAGAACGTATGGCTTCTGTTGAATATCCATTATGCTTATACGAAAGCATTGCCATAACTTCTTCAAGTTTACAAGCCAAATCTGTGTTATAGTAACATTCCTTTATTGCCTCTATTAGTAACTTGGTTCGAGGAGATGTAACAATTATATTCATACTTGATAATAATATATTTAATTGTTTATCAGTAAAATCATCATATTTATTTTCATTGGTCATTTGTTTAATCGTGCCATATAAAAGTTTAGAGTCTAGCTTAGATACTTCAAAAAATTTATAAATTTTTGCAACATCTAAAAAATGATTTTGTTCTTTGAGATTATTTAAAGTTAATATAATATTTGATACCCTTTTTTCTGCAACTGTACTTGATAATCTATCAATTATTTCTACTGTCGACATATCTGTAAAATGAGATCCTAAAATAAGAATGTGAGGATTTATCTCATTGTACTTATTTAATGTTTCAATACCAGAGTCTACACTTGAAGTAAAAAAAGTATTATCATCTTTAAGGTACTGACAAAAATTTGTAGCTTGTTTACTGTTCTCATTTGCTACAAGAACCTTTATCATCTTAAAAAAACCTCCAAATAAATAATTATTAAAAACAAGAATATTATATCATAAAATTTATGTAAACACAATGCTAATCCTAGAAATTTCTGATTTTTCTTAATTCTATGTAAAAATTTTAACCGAAATCCTACCGATTTTGACCGAATTTTTACCGATATTGACCGACAGCAGACCGTTTTTAACACAAAATTTTAAAATGGGGTTATAATGCGAATAACTTAAAGTCTAAAAGGATATACAAAAGATTCATAAGAAGGACAAAAGACAAAATAAAAAATCACTTTTAGACTTTGATTAATAAAAAAGAAAATTCCTTTTAGAAGTTAAGCCAAAATTTCTGAAAGGAGTTTTTTGGCTTTATGATAATGTGCAATCAAAGTCTAAAAAGTGTGCAATGTAGAAGTCCTCCGACTTCAATCAATTTGGAAATGAAAAATTGAATTGATTGGAGGAAGAATATGCAATACAAAGTAGATAGTTACACCTTAGAACACATTGAAAATAACGGAAAAGACAAATATTTTATTGCCTTTAAAGATAGTGTAAATAAGGGTTGTAGAATAGAAATTGATGAAGATATATTTAATGTATATATGGAATCAAAAAAAGCTTACGTTAAGATTAAAAATGAAAAAGATAGACATATAGAACCGAGAAATTTAACAGAAGAAGAAATTTGTAAGAAAGCATTTAATACAATTGAAACTGTAGAAAAAACAGTAATGAAAAAAATGGAAAAGGAGAAATTAAATGAAGTCTTAGAAAATCTAACAGAAATTCAGCTTAGAAGATTACAGCTACATTGGTTTAATGAAATGACAATAAGAGATATAGCTAAGTTAGAAAAAGTTAGAAAAAATCAAATTGAAAAAAGCATAAAATCTGCTATAAAGAAACTTAAGAAAAATTTTGATTGGTAAAATTAATTTTTTAATTTTAGGGGAGACAAAGTCGTTTTTAGTGAGCTAATAAGTGAGAGGGTAAAAATCTCTTTCACTTATTTTTTATTTTAAACAAGTACATTGAAAATTGAATAATTCATTAGATACACCATTAAATGAAGCTAGTTAAAGTGAACACAGAACCACTACTTAAATATTAGGTAGCACCTAATAAGGCGAAGATATTTAATGGAATGATACTTTTGCATAGTCAATAGTTCGAGCGTGATAAGACCGTCGCAAGCAATGAGTGCAAGTCTGTAAAACAGGCAGGTGAAATTCCTATGTAGCGATTTAGCAAATTGCAATCTAATGGATAAAAGGAGAAAGAAAAGTAACAGTCAAATTGATATAAAGGGCTATCTTCTTGGAGGTAGCCCCCTGTATATATAGAAATAGGAGATGATTAATAAATGATAGCATTTTTAATACTTATGATTATTGGATTAATTATAACCTTTGCATTATATTTGATAATGGTTAGTGAAAATGTGAATAAAACAGATGAAGAAAGAAAATTAGAAGATGAAGAACAAATGGAATACTTAAAAAATTATAAAAGAACTAAAAGAAAAGGAGGCAAACATGCAAAAAATAATAAATAGAGGAGACTTGTATTATGCGGATCTTAATGATCAGATTGTAGGAAGTGAACAAGCAGGTATAAGACCAGTTGTAATATTGCAAAACAATATAGGAAATTATTATAGCCCAACAGTTATAATTGCACCAATTACAAGTAGAGAATCTACAAAAGCTCAACTTCCAACTCATGTATATTTACAGTCAAGTGAAACAAGACTACCAAAAAATTCTATAATATTAACGGAACAAGTTAGAGTTATAGATAGGGCAAGATTAAAGAAGTTTATTGGAGTTTTAGATATTGCAGAGGTAAAATCAGTAGACAAAGCTCTAATTATTGCATTAGGAATTAAAAACAAAGAAATAGAAATAAATGAAGAATCTTTAAAAAAGATAGATAATAAAGAATACTTAACAAGAAAACAGATAGCATCTTATGGAATTGTAGCTAAAGAATATTTGAAAAAAGCTGGAAATATTGAGATTACAAATAAATTATTTGGAGATTATATGCTAACATTAATGGATTTATTTAAACCAGATGAAATTGAGAAACAAGCTGAAAAATATAATGAAAAAAGTAAATTTTATAATTAAAAAAATCAAATTATTATTGTGAAAAATATAAATTTAAACGTAACAACCAAGAAATAAAGATAAAATAAAGAAATGAAATTTGTCAAAGATGCAAAATCATTAAAATATTGAATTTTGCACATTTGTTTATACAAAAGAAGACATGCTAAACTTCAACCATAAGCAAAAAATATTTTTTGCTTACAGATAATTTAACGAGAGGGGGAATTTTAAGTATGTCTTTTTTAATATATCAAAAACAAAATCCTGAATTTTTAAATAATTATTTGAAATATAAAAGATATATAGAGTTTAGTGCAAAAACCACAGTCAATGAAGCATATTTCGATTTGAGAACATTATTTAGATATATAAAGTTATATCTATATAATAAAAAAAACATTGATAATATCAGCATTGAAGAATTTAAAAAAATAACCATAGAAGATGTAACTATTGAAGATATAAGCAAAATAACTCAGAATATTCTTGATAATTATCTCTTTTTCTTAAATGATGTTTTAAATAATAGTCCAAAAACAAGAAATAGAAAACTAGCATCAACCAAAAGATTTTTTGAATATTTATCTTTAAATAATTTAATTTCATATAATCCTACACAAGGAATGAGTGGTACTACTATAGAAAAAAGAATACCAAAATATCTTGATTTAACAGCAAGTAAAAAACTCTTATCTAAAACAATAACTTCTAATCAGCGTTATAAAATAAGAAATTACGCTATTACTTGTTTATTGCTAAATTGTAGTTTAAGACTCTCTGAATTAACACAGATAGATTTAAGTGACTTAAAGTTAGATGAAAATGAACAAACATTGAAAGTTCATGGTAAAGGTACTAAAGAAAGATTGGTTTATCTCAACGAGGCAGTTTGCGAAGCATTAACCAAATATTTAGAAATTAGACCACCTTTAGGAAAAGAAAATATCTATCATAATGCTTTATTTTTAAGTTCAAGAAATAAAAGAATATCAACAAGATCTGTGGAAAATATTATAGTAACTGAACTAAAAGAAACATTAGAGGAAAACAGAAAAGGTTATCATACACATACATTAAGACATTCTGGAGCAACTTTGATGTATAACGAGAATGATACGAATATCTTTGTACTGAAGAAAATTTTAGGACATAAAAGTACAGCTACAACAGAAATATATACTCATGTTTCTGATAAGAAGTTAAAATATATTATGAAAAATTGCACTATATCAAATATTTTAGAAAAATTAGAAAAAAAGGAGGTAGAATCTAATGGAGGAAAATAATAATAAATTTCCTGGATTTATTAACGATTTATCTAATTATTTAATTGCAATAAAGAATTATTCAAGTATATACATAAGAAATATGACTATTACTTTACAACAATTTTTAGACTTTATAAATGTTCATAAATATCATAATAAATATACATCAATAGACAAGTTCACATTAAATGATATAAGATTTTTATCTAATAGTGATATTTATAGTTTTATATTCTTTTTAGCTGAAAGCCATTACAAAATAAGAACAAGAATTTTAAAAGTAGAACATTTAAGAACATTTTTTAATTATTTATTTACTATAAAACATAGCCTTTTTAAAGAGCCTTTTAAACAAATAAAATGTGAAAAAAACATCTATTTTACATTACCTAATTATTTATCACTTGAAGAATCAAAAAAACTTTTAAATTTATATGCTAACAGTAATAAGATTAACCATATAAGAGATAATGCTATGTTTCATTTGTTTTTAAATTGTGGACTTAGAGTTTCCGAAATGGCAAATTTAAATATTGATGATTTTGATTTTAATGAAAATAAATTCTTAATATTAGGAAAAGGTAACAAAGAAAGAAATGGATATTTAAACACATCTACTAAAAGAGCTTTACAAAAATATTTAGAAATTAGGAAAACTATAAAAGCTAAAAAGTTAAAAGATAATAAAGCACTATTTTTAAGTAATCACAAAGTTAGAATTTGTCCACGAGCTATAGAACTAACTATTAACAAAGCCTATAAAAAAGTTGGAATTGATAGTGAAATATATGCAGTTCATACTTTGCGACATACTTGTGCAACATTAATGTATAGAAATGGCACTGATATAAAAACTATACAAGAAATTTTAGGTCATGTTCAAGTAGATACTACAGAAATTTATACACATTTACACGATAAAGATGTTATGAATGCTATGATTGAACATCCATTATCAAAATATAAAATAGCAGATGCACTAGCTTTTGCTACATAAAATACGAAAGGAGCAATAATGGAAGAATTAGAAGTAACTTTTGATACAAAAAATATTCATTCCGTTGAACTAAATCTATTAGATGGACAAGTTGAGATAATTTTGCGCTCGTTAGAGTTATATGGTTATAATTTAGAATATATGCTAAATAGTACAGATTCAACAGATGATACAAAACAAGAAAAACTTGCATTATTAAAATATACTTATGAACAAGTATTATCATCACAAGCCGAACAAGTAGCATCTAAAAGTAACAACATTGATAATATACCAAACATAGGGAAAATACTACTAAAAGATAGTATGAAAAACAATGAACTAGAAAGAAAATTTAATGCTATCTAAATATATTTTTGATTTATAGAAATATTAGTGTGGTAGGGGAAAGAGGCATATAAAACGAACTTAAAATAAATTTTCATAAACTTTAAATTTAAAAATTAAAAATTAAAAGTTTTTTGCAACTAAAATGGAAATTTTTGAATTTATAAATCTGACTTAAAATTTTGAAATTTGACTTTATATAATTATAAATTTCAAAAATCGAACATTTGTAAAAATACTTTATAAATATTATATTTAAAATTTACAATATATCAATTAATAATTATAAATTATATTTAAGCACACGAAAATCAATTTTAAGACATTTTTATAACTAAAACGGTAAATTTTATAATACAAATATTATTTAATGTGTTTTAGGATTAATTATAAATTTTCAAACTAATTATAAATGTATTGATTTATTTGAAGTTTAGACATTTTCAAAACATTATTGGAAATTTGCCCTAAAAAACGACGCACGAGAATCGATTTTAAGCCGTTTTTATTTTTTCTTAATATAACTTGTTGCCAAAAAATAAGGCTATTTTTAGTCGAAGCTCTAAAATCGATTTTAAGGCATTTTTTTATAAAAGCTAACAAGTTATATGTCTAAAATATATAAAACTGATATAAAGTCATAATAAATTAGAAATATTATAATAAATAATAAAGAGTTTATATAGAAGATATAATAAGTTATATAGCTTAAAATTTGAAAGGGGATACTTAAAATTGGTATCTTATATTTTACTCCTACTCCTTTTTGCACAAAACTTTTATTTTGTGCAATGTTTTGCATCCCTTTTTTTTATAT
>CAZUHD010000069.1:2989-9811 GCA_964620415.1 uncultured Clostridium sp. | reverse complement strand
TAATTGAACAAAATTATTAGTAATACATAATAGACTAAATCCAACATTGGTTTTTATTTTTAAAATATCCATTATTATTTTTAAATTTTCTATTTTTTTATAATCATCTGTTATTATAAAATAATATGGACTAAATGATTTATAGTCTTTGTCTTTATATTCTAATCGATTGTTTAAATCTTCTTCTAAATATGCAGATAATTCTTTCATATCTTCATAATTGTCCGCAAAAAATCTAATTTGTTTACTATTGTTCCATACATGAGGTAATTGTTTTACATATTCCCATTTCTTTCCGTGTATCTTCTTTTAAGAAAAATACTAATTTTAAATCCTCATAACTATGAAATGTTACAAGCTGAATAATTATACTTTGCACAAATTTATCTATATCTATTTTTGAGCTTGCAATTATTGCACATACATTTTTTTCAGTAAAAGGTATTGTTATTGGAACTGATTTTAATATCTTAGAACTGTTTGCAATATCATTTAAAATTTCTAATAGATTATCATCTTCCATCTCAAATTTTTCTTCTGGATATTGTATGTCTATTTCTAAAGGTTTATCACCTACACCCACTCTAATATTCAAAAAGTCATAGTCTTCTTGTTTTCTTTCCCATAACCTTGGACTTTTATTAAATATTATTTTTGCACACTCTTCTGGAGATACATAATTTTCATATAGTATTGACTTTTGTTTTTTCATAATCTTATTTATATAACTACGTTTTGAGTAAAGATAATCTTTGTATCTTTTTTGTCTTTTTTCTTCATAATCTTTCTTTTTTTTCCTATCATATTTTACAGATAATACAGGAAAAAGGATCATAGTAATCAACATAACAACTGCTGTGATTATTGAAAACACTGTTTGTTTTGTACTTGCTGTGCCAGAAAGTTTACCATCTACAGCATTTATTATCGATATGATCATCATAACACCCATAGATAAAGAAGACCCCAAAACCAATATTATTGGTGTTTCTTGTTGATCTTGTATTTGTGGTGGTGCATCTATCTTTACTTTTTCTTTCTCGATAAGATTTTTAATCCTTGGAACTCTTGAAAAATAATCATCTTCTGAATAAAGTTCTATGTTTTCTTCCTTCTCATTAGTTCTTACTATGTTTCTATTGTCTTCCACTAAATAGAACGTTTGATTGTTGCATATTACTTTATTTTCTGGTAAATTAGTAAAAATTTCTTTACCCATTATAATTATTTTTAATCCCATTATAAATACAACATCACCATTTTGTAAAGTCTGTTCACCATTAATTACAGGTTTACTGTTTACAAATGTACCAAAATTAGCATCATAATTTTTTATTATGAAATTTCCCTTATAATAACATAATTTTGCATGTAAGTCTGATACAAATTCATTATTATAAACAATATCATTTTCTTCTGCTTTTCCAATTGAAATTTCATTTTTTTCTTTCATTTGAAGATGATATATTTTATTATCACAAACAGGTAAACAATACAAAATAAATAATTCTCTTGAATTTCCAAATTGGACAATATATTTATCATATTCGCTTAAAATTACAGTCTTTAGTATTTTCCCATAATTTACTTTAATAGTATCTTGAGAACTTTGCATTTGTTTCTTATCTATAATATGAATACTTTCGCTACTATTAACATACCATCTTCCATTTTCTCCATTTATATTAATTAGTTTTCTCTGTTCTTCAGTACCGTCTGTAATTGAATATTTTCCTTCTGCTATTTTGGGCAAAATAATTTTATATATTCTATTTCTCCCTATTAATGCAACTAACAATAATCGCACCTCTTTCCTTATTTATAGTCAAACAAAACCAAGTATTCATAATTTCATTTGCTACTACATTTCATTTGTAATTTTTTCTCATATAACATTTTTTCTTATAAGCCTATATACACAGAACATCGTTCTGTGTATATACATTATTATATCTCTTTATATAAAAAACTAGATTAGTTGTATGATTCACATTAATCCATCGTAGATAGTGCATCTGACCTTCTAGTTTTTCAAGTACATATTTTCTCATTAATATTTGATTTTATTTCATTCATATATTTTGTTACAGATCCATCTATCTTTTCGGCTTTAATTTCTAAGTTGTCTAATTTAGTCTGTCTACTTTTATTTCCGTCGCTTTTATAATTTTTGTCAATTTTTTTGCCTGTGTTACTTTTTTGCTTGTTTTTCCTAATTTCTGCATCATAAACTCTTTTAGCTTTATTCCATGTATTATTCAATGATATAATTCTGACATTGTAATATCCCCCTTGTCAGTTTTTATATAAAATAATATGTCTTAGTTTTCCTTACAAGTACTTTCCTTGATAACTGTTTTTACAGTTATCAAAGAAAATATTTGTACAATATTTTATTCAACAGTATTTGATCCTTCTGTTGTGTTAAAGTCGCTTAGTGCTTTACCCATTAAGTTGTTAAATTGTGACATTAAGTTCAAAAGAGAGCCTTTTATTTCTGACTTTAATGAGCTAAATTTTGTTTTAAATGCATCAGCAGCTTCACTTTCCCAGACAATTCCATTATAGTTCTGTTCAATTACATCCATTCTATCCATAGCATCTCGGAATTGTTCCGATATAGTCGTTTTGTAAGTCTCAACTTCTTCTGATATAAATCTTTCTGTAGTGTCACTTGGTACTGGTAATTCTTCTATTTCTCTTGGGTCTGTTTTTTCTGCGCCTCCTACAGGTGATCCCGTATCTGCTATTGCATAGTTATTTGCAACTGTTTCTAATGCAAAAGGAATATCTCCTATGACTAATTGTAATATTGACTTAAGTGATGGTCTTAAATTATTAAATTGCTTAACTAATTCACTATATCTCTGTCCATACCAACTTTCATGCATTGAGCTGACATTATTATAAATTTCCGCAAAGGTATGGTACAATAGCTGTCCATTTTCTCTAATATTTTTTGCATCAGATGGCATCTTATTATAATCAACATTAGTTATTTTTGCCATAATTTCACCTCCTTTAAATTATATTTGAGTTTTCTTTTTTGCTCAACTTTATTTTATTGTAATTTATACTTTTTGTCAATAACTTAATAAAAATTTTTGTAAAAAATTTTTATTTTTGTCAAATAAATTGGCTTTATGTCGCTCTACTTCTCAAAAAATTGACAAATATAAAAATAAAAATAATTATTACCAATTTTAGATATTTATATCATTTATTATAATCTTTATACAAAAATGGAAAATTCATATCAAGTAATATTGGTTTAATTTTATATGACCAATATTACTAATTTTAAATATAATGGAAAATAAAAATTAATTTAATAATATTATATAACTAATTAACAAAAATATACAAATAAAATGACGAGAAACTGGTTTAGTTTTTCAAATATTTTCATCAAGTCAAGATTTTACATTGTAAACAAAATATTATACTAGAAGATCATGATTATTTTTTTCAATCATTTATGGAACTTACAATTCCATCTGCTATTCTATTTTCATAACAAATTATATTAAATTTCTTTCAAACGATACCGCCACAATAATGTTAAAGCAAACTATGATTATCTAGTTTTAATGGTTCAAACTAAAATTTATTTACAGATTTAAACGTAGTCTTTTAAAATCTAAAGTTTAACTTGTCCATTATCTAAGTCTATTTTTTCAAAACTTGCTAATTTTTTAACAGTAACTCACATACTAAATTTTTTACTGCCAGAATTATTACTAAATTCAAATTGAAAATTTCACTCAAGATTTCTCAATAATAAATTGATTTGCCTTATATTGATTCGCTAATATTATGAAAAAGCTAGATACTTTAATTTCTTCTATTTTAAGTTTTGGTACTTGGCTATGTACTATCATTATTAATAAAATTAGTAATATGAATTGCTTTAATTTGTCTAAATAAACTAACTTTCGCTAGTTTAGATCAATCTGTTAAACAATCTAGGAATTTGATACTGCAAATTAAAAGTGATTTTAAAAACCTATGTTAAGCCATAAAAAATACCTTTCATAAATTAATGAAAAGTATTTTTAAATTTCTAAAAAATATTTAATAAAAAGTTGATAATTTTTCAATCTTAATAACTATAAATACATATTCAACTCCTTTTAGTGCATAAAAAATTGAATATGTATATTTCTATATTAAGAATCTTTTTAATCTTTTTGGGGCTAACTATTAACAGTTAGCCCCCATTTTTTTATATCAATCATATTTTTGATTACATTCTAATGAATCTATTTTGGTTTTTCTTTTATCTAATTCTTTATCTGTTAGTTCAAAAAACGTAAACATCAACATTCACTATTTTTATATTTATATTTATTCAAGATAACTAAATGAATTACTACTCTCCATCCGCATCAGCAACTTCAGCTCGTTGAGCCATGCTTAAATTAGAAGAAATGTTGTTTCTCCTTATATCCGCATTATTTCTAGATTGCTCCGCTTCCTTTTGAGCTTCTTCAGTGAATGTGCAAGCATTTGATAAATTCGATTTAATTAGATCAAAATCTTCCAAGATATGGGTGAAATTTTCGTTTACTGGTTTCACTCTTTCACCTTCAGAACAATTATTATAACTAATTTGAGCACTATTCACTACATTCTGTGCGCTTGCTATCTCAGTATTTGCAGATCTCATATATACTAATCTCTGTTTATATGCTCTTACTTGTTGATCATACATCTTCCAATTGTTATTCCATTTTGTCAATTCACTTTTCAAGCCCGCAATCGCTGCTGCTTTTTCTGACTCTGAATAAAATGCATATCCCATTTTAATCTTCTCCTTTTTTACAATTTTTCAATCATTGTAATATTTTTAAAAAATATTACAATTGAATAACTTTTTTGTATATTATTTTTCTCACTTTATTGAAGTAAATCATTAGACAGGTTTACCCACATTTTTTTCATGATTATCACTTATTGTTCCTGTGTTTCCTTCATCAAGATCTCCTACATTTTCTTTCTCACTATTTTTTGATCTGAAATATTTTCATTTCCTAATAATTCACTTAAATATATAAATGTATCATCTTGATGTCTATATTTTTCTTTTATTACCTCATTACTAATATTATTTGCATTTTCCTTTATTTTATCAAATGTTAGCCGTAGATAACCATTAACTTTATCTATTATTTCCGATTTTATGAGCCAGAGCCTATATCTCCAGATGTTTTGCTGTTATCTACGCTCGCGGTTTTGGTTCCTGTACTTTTCGCACTTGATTTTATTTCCCCAGTTAACTCATCGCTACTGACTCCTGTTTCTCCAGTTCCTGCATCTCCTATACCTGAGTTTATTCCGCCAATTGATCCATTGTCCCCTACTCTTGTTTCTCCAGTTCCTGAGCTTTCTGAACCTGATCTCATTTCTCCAGTTACATCACTACTACTGACTCCTACTTCTCCGTTTCCTGTATCTCCTGAACCCATGCCTATGTCTCCAGTTGATTCAGCATTGTCGACACTAATATTTACATCTCCTATGCCTCCAAATCCGAATTCTAATTCTCCAGTTGAGCCATTGCCACCAAAGTCAACATCACTGTTTCCTACGCCTCCTAAGCCAAATACCGTTTCGTCACTCCAAACGAAATCACCAAGTTCTACTACTTTTGTTCCTACACCTCCAGAACCCTGATTTAATCCTCCAGTCCAAGTGTAATTTACAGCTCCCACACTGACATTTCCTGCTCCATAGGCGCCTCCTGTTATTCCACCAACTGATACATTATCACCAACTTCCGTGTTTCCGCTTCCTGCTCCTCCTGAACCTTCTATGTCTCCACTTGAGCCAGCGTTACCAACTTCTACTTTCGCTGCTCCTCCGCTTGCCGATCCTGCTGTTAAGTCATCAGTTGGCTCGTTATTACCAACTTCTGTGTCTCCGCTTCCTGCTCCTCCTGAACCTTCTATGTCTCCACTTGAGCCAGCATTACCAACTTCTACTTTCGCTGCTCCTCCGCTTGCCGATCCTGCTGTTAAGTCATCAGTTGGCTCGTTATTACCAACTTCTGTGTCTCCGCTTCCTGCTCCTCCTGAACCTTCTATGTCTCCACTTGATCCAGCGTTACCGACTTCTACTTTTGATGTTCCTGCTCCTCCTGAACCTGCTGTTAGATCATCAGTTGCTCCGCCGTTACCGACTTCTACGTTTCCAGTTCCAGCTCCTCCTGAACCTGCCGTCAAGTCATCCGTTGCTCCGTAATCGCCGACTTCTACTTTTGTTGTTCCTGCACTTCCTGAACCTGCTGTTAGATCATCAGTTCCCGCGCCATCGCCAACTCCTACGTCACCAGTTCCAGCATCTCCTGGGCCTTCTTCTATGTCTCCAACTGATCCGCCGCTACCGACTTCTACGTCTCCAGTTCCAGCGCCACCAGAACCTGAGCCTATTCCTCCAGCTGATCCGCCGTTACCGACTCCTACGTCTTCGTCTCCTGCGCTTTCTGAACCAAATACTATTCCTTCAGGTTCAATGAAATCACCAACTTCTACTTTTGATGTTCCTGCTTCTCCTGGAACTTCTCCTATTCCTCCAACTGTTTCGTTTTCACCAACTTGTACTTTTGATGTTCCTGCTTCTCCTGGAATTTCTCCTATCTCTCCTTCTGTTTCATTTTCGCCGACTGCTACGTCTCCGCTTCCTGCTTCTCCTGGAATTTCTCCTATTTCTCCTTCTGTTTCATTTTCGCCGACTGCTACGTCTCCGCTTCCTGCTTCTCCTGGAATTTCTCCTATTTCTCCTTCTGTTTCATTTTCGCCGACTGCTACGTCTCCGCTTCCT
>CAZUHD010000069.1:0-2889 GCA_964620415.1 uncultured Clostridium sp. | reverse complement strand
TTCTCCTATTTCTCCTTCTGTTTCATTTTCGCCGACTGCTACGTCTCCGCTTCCTGCTTCTCCTGGAACTTCTCCTATTTCTCCTTCTGTTTCATTTTCACCGACTGCTACGTCTCCGCTTCCTGCTTCTCCTGGAACTTCTCCTATGTTTCCTACAGTACCTGAAGCTGATGGTAATCCACCAACTGTACCATTAGTGTTACCAATCGCAGTATTCTCATTTACTATCTGTTCATTTATAATTTGTAATATTGATCTTAAATCTCTATACATATTTTCTAAGTCTTGTATACATTGTCCTAATTCCTTTGGTGTTTTCAAGCCCTGACAATTAATTGCAGCAGCATCACTCAAGCTATCTGATGCACGAGCTGTAATTTCGCAAGCTTCTTCTAAGTCTGGTACAACGCGACTCTCCACGCCATCTGGATCAAATTTTGCAACTGCCATTTTATTTCCTCCTTACTATGCTTATTAAACTTCTATTAGACTATCTATTATTACCTAACTTCGTTCATAATCACTTCTTTTTTTATATTTGCTTTACATTTGCTTTACAATTTCCTTTAATTTTTCTTTAAATGCTTTTTCTTCATCATCATCTGATAATCCTAAATAATATATTTTCTCTATTTGTGAATGATCAAATAAACATGTATGGTTTGAATTTAAAAAGCCCTCTGGATATGCACATCCACTATAATCCCATACCTTGTCTTTGCTGTCTTTCGTTACTGCACAAAATCCTGTTATCATTACTCTTTTTGTCCCATTTTTTAACATTACCACCGTTCCTATTGGTAAAAATTTTTCTCCTATTTCCATTCTTATTTTCTTCCTTTCATTTTTTTCTCTTTTATATAATGATATAATCTTAAACTTAGTGTATCTTCGTTTTCACTTCTTATTATATTGTGAATCAATCTGTATCTTTTATATAAACGTTCTTGTCTATTTGTTTTTACCTCTATATCCTTCTCTACTTCTTTTCCATTTTATTTTTGCTATTTCAAATATTTCTATTGATGCTTTTCCTATTTCTTCATATGCTTTATTCTTTAATAGTTTCTTCTTTGACTCTATATTTTCTTCACTAAGATTTCTTGTCATTTTTTAACTGATTTTATAGATTCTATATCTTTTTGTATAAACTTTGATTCCGATTCTTGAAGTGTTTTTATTGTAAAATATATATACTTTTTAAATGCTTTTATTAAACATTCTCTTTCTTTTTTATTATGAAATGCTTTTCTAAAAATCATCTATTAGTTTTTTTGATATAAGATTTTCTATTTTCTTTTCCATTTTCTATTCATTCCTTTCTATGGCACAAATCTTAATAAACACTTACAAATTTAAAAGAATATCCAATTTTCCATTTTAATGGATATATGCATCCATACCACATTACTATCAATTTCGCCATTATTTTTTATTTTTTCATTCTATATTGTATATTCAATTTGTTTTTCTCATTATAACCTTTTTGATTTAAATATGTCAAGTTTTTTCAGAAAAAAAATAAAACAAAAATAATTTCAGTATTTTTTCTTGCTAAACCTAGTATTTTTAAGCCCTGTATAGATTTCTTAAATCAAAAAATTTTCAAAAGTATTCATATAAGTACATTTTCAATTTTATAAAATATAATATTGATATACTTTTCTTTATTATAATAAGTAGTAATTTTGTGTAAAATAAATTATCTTATTGTTGCTTTATTTCTTAGTAATATGATCAATGTGGAAATAAAAACAATTATTAGCAATTTTTTATTATATCCTTTACATTATATTATACAAAAATACTAAATTAATACAAATAATATTTATATAAACAATTAGCGAAAAAATTAAAAAAGTGGAATTTAGTCGTTACAGTTCACAGCAAAAAAATAAGAAAAATTTTCGATTTTTCTTATTTTTTTGAATATTTATATTTTGTTATTCAATTAAATTTCATCAACATATAGTTCATCTACTACTGCTACAACTGTGTATTTCTTTAACTTTTGTATATTTTTTATTTTTTCTAAATTGCTATATTCTAAAATCTGCTCTTTTGCTTTTGCCTTTGTTTCTTCAAGTAAATTTTCTTCACTCTTCTTTAAGTATTTAAATTCTATTAATATTGAATAATAATCTTTCGTAGTATTTTTAGGAAGTATTAATAAATCCATATATTTTCTGTTAACTTCATATTCTGAAATTATTTCAAATTCATTCATTTCTGTTAATATTAAATTATATGCAAATTTTATATTTTTTTCATCAAAATTAATGTAATCCCTATTAGATAATTTATGCAATAGCTCGTGAATTTCTTTAGTTAATTTTTCAATTTTTCCTTCGTTTGAAATTTCTTTGTAAATATCTTCTTGCCTATTAGTTAGTTCATTGTTCACTTCGTTATCTAATAAATTATAGTAGTATTCTTGATATAATCCTCTCATTACTTTATTTGGTATTGCTAAAATATCTTTTGCTCCATCTGTGCTTTCTATTGTTAAATAGCCTAAATAAAACAATAATGAAAACATATCATTAATTGTTGCTTGTTTCATTGGATTAAATTTTTCAGTTATTTCTGTACGAACTTCTTCTTCAACTAATGATTTTCTTATAACTTCAAACCTTTCTCTATCTCTACACAAATTCAACATATTCTCTATTTTTGACGAATCACTATCTACATTTACATCTGTCATTTTGTTAGGCAATTTTTTTAAATTTACATAACAATCTAAGAAATATAAGCACATTGTTGAATTATATATTTTTACCGCATCATCATTTCTTGAGAATTTATATCCGTTATAATACTCCTTCATTATTGGTAAAATATATTCTTGCTTTTCTTTTGAAAGTTCTTGGCTTTCCATTATTTGAA
>CAZUHD010000068.1:0-10266 GCA_964620415.1 uncultured Clostridium sp. | reverse complement strand
AAGTCACGCTCAAGCGGACACAATTGCCGTTATTAATGTAGTTGTTGCTCATGTAGCCGCCGTTGAAGTCCGCGTACCACGCGTAGTGTGAATCGTATAGCGACGACGACCAGTACCAGCCACTAAGACCTTTTTTGGTATAGTTGTCTTGGGTTATTCCTAAATTATGTCCAAATGCTGCCCATTCTGCTCTTGATGGTACAAACCACGTATGTCCATTCGTTCCTGTTGTGCATTTATTTTTTAAATCTGCTAATCCCCATATTGCGTTGGTGTCTGTCTTGTTATATTGTTCCAACATAGTTTTAGTATTCTCTTTTCCTGATCCAAATTCCACAGATGTTAGTGAAGAAGAATAACCGCTTACACTACTAGTGTTCCACCAATGATAGTAAGTATCACCTATATTTTGCAGTCCCATAGCATAAAATCTATCTGCACCTACTCCATCTTCAGGTGCTATAACTTGTCCTGCTCCAAAATTACCTGTATAAGTATCTTGTACTACTTTATATGTTTTAAATGGTCCACCTGCCGCACTATATGAGAATGTTCCATATTCGTTATAAGTCTCAGTTTTACTTGGATTCCATGTTCCACTTCCGTTCTGTGTCAAATCTGCATATATTACTGCATCTGGCTCATTATTACCGTCTAAATCCGCATACGTCACATTATCAGATCCTTCAAACACTAATGGTGGTATTTCTTCTTGACTTGCCTTTGTTGTTACTTCCAGTTCTAAGTTTTCTTCTTTATTGCCTGCTTGGTCATATGCTTCTACTCTTAATGTATATGTCGTTTCTGGAGTTAATTCACTATATGTGTATGATTTTTCTACTTCTTGATCATTTTCAGATGGATCTTCAATCTCTATTGTTCCATTACTTGGGGTAGTAAAGTCGTCCATACCATCTTTGTTTTTATAAGAAAATACAAATTTTGCTATTCCACTTACTCCTGATTCTTTTTCTACTTTTTCTGCATCTGCTGCCGTTGCTGTAACTTCTATTTCTGCATCCGTTGGTTCTGTGTCTGCTTTCAAGTTTAAACTTACAGACTGCGGTTTCTTTTTATCTATATTACCTACTGTTCCTGTTGCACATTCTCCTCCATTTTTTCCGTCCCATAATCTTACATATATTGTTGCTCCGTTATTAGCTACCGTAATAGGTGGACTTTCTTTGTATGGATTCCACGTTTCGCTTTCTCCTAGTGGCTCATTTTCCTCCTTAATTACATACTGTAATTCCAAGCTACTATCTATATCTTTACCTTCATTTTTGGTTATAGTTACAGTTACTGGATCTTTCGTCCAATTTGAAGGTGTATAGCCTATAGTTATATCTCCTTCCTTTCCATTTGTAAGGCTAGGAACTTTATTTGTTTTTTGTGTTCTTGTTTGTGTTGTTGTATTTCCTACTTCATCTTTTACGACTACCTCTACAGTATAATCTGTATTGTCTTCTAATCCTTCGAAAGTGGCTGTAGAGTCTGTAGAAATAATAGGTTCTTTTCCTGATCCAGTTTCTGTATTAGAACCTTTATATAGTGAGTATGTATATGTGTTTTTTTTGGCTAATCCAGAACCACTACCATCATTTGCCGTTACATCTACTTTTATAGTACTTGTTGTAGCTGTTGTAGTAATTCCCTCTATGTTTGGTTCTTCTTTATCAATCCAGTATATGTTTTCTACTTTTGGTTTTCCAGGTTGTCCTCCAGATTTTGATTTTAATCTTATTCCTATTTGTCCATTTGCTTCTACGTCAAAACCGTTACTATTATAATCTGCCCAAGTTGTGTCTTGTGCGTTTTGATCATAGACTTTAGCATATTCTAATGTATAGTCCTCACTATTTACATATGTACCTCCTAGTGTTACATGTACTTCGTCTTTTGTCCAATTATCTTCGGGTGGGGCATATGTAATCGTAATTTCATCTTCATTAGCTTGACTTAAATCTGGAATTGCTTTATTTGTGATTGATTTTTCTGTTTCATTTCCTGCTTTATCTGTTGCCTTTACTTTTATTGTATAATCTTCGTCCTGTGTTAAATCACTAAATGTATGTGTACCTGTTGCTTCAGCACTTGGATCATCGCCTGACATTGTCCCTTCTGTCCAGTCTCCGTCTCCTTCTTTCTGAAAGCTTATTTTAGCTATTCCACTTTGTCCTGAATGTTCTGTTTTCTCTCCATCTGTTACTGTTGCTTCTACTTCTATACCAACTTCTTCTGATGGTGTTGCACTTATTGTTATATCTCCTGGTGGTACTGTATCTATATTTTTTATTTGTTTATCTGTTGTAACTTCTGCTTTATCTCCTAATGCATCCACTATTCTTGCCTTTATTGTTTCTGTTTCATCTACTTCAAATGGAGTTTTATATTTATGCCATGTTGTTTCCTCACCTTCTGAGTATTCTATACCAAATTTATTTAAATTGTCATCTGCTATCTTCATTGTTACGTCTACTGATTTTGTCCATTCTTGTTCTGGTTCTACAGTTATTTGTATATCGTCTGCTTCTATACTTCCTTCTGGTAATGGTTCTAATCCTTCGTCTCCTTTTTCTCCTAAGTAATCTGTTCCTTCTTCTGTTACTTCATATATGTGTCCTTCTTCTGTTTCTACTACTAGCGAATTATTTTCTTCATTTGGTTCTACTTTTGCTCCTGGAAAGTTCTCTTCTATTTTGTCTTGGTATTTCTCTGTATAGCTACCTCCTGTTCCTCCTGCTGCTTCATCCATTGCTATTTCTACTCCCAGTAACTCTAGTTGTTCTTCATAATCCGCTATTTCTGTCCTTTCTGCTGCTTCTACTGCCTTCTTTACTAGCCCTTGATCTCCTAATAGCATCTGTACTGATACTCCCGCTAGTATTAGCAAGATTATTATAGTTACTATTAAGGCTATTAGCGTTATTCCTCCTTCGTTTTGAATTTTCTCTCGAATTTTTGTTCCTTTTGAATTTTTTGTTTTTTCACTTTTTTCTCCCCTAACCTTTGATAACACTTACTTCTCTCCCCCTTCTCTATTTTCGCAGATATATATATTCTGCGAAATTAGAAGAGAACATTGAAATGCTTTTTCATAGGGTATTACAGCGATTTTTTTGACAAAAACATCCCGCATTTTTTTATTAAAAAAAGCCGTTTTGTTTTTTGCAAAAAAATGGGGTCAAGCTCATTATTTTCACGTGTTTAACACATATTAAAAATTTTCGCAGAATATATATTTCTGCGAAAATATGTATACTATTTGGTTCATTTTTTTATTTTCAAATGTCATTTTTATTATAATATGTTTTATATTTTTTGCAATATAATTAGTCAAAATTTAACATAATTGTAATATTTTTGTAATATCTTTGATAAAATTTTTAAATTATCTTTCCACCGCCAACAACAATATCTCCTATATAAAATACAGCCGATTGTCCTGGAGTTATAGCCTTTTGTGGTTCTTCAAAATTTATTTTTATAACATCTCCATCTTGCATAATTTTAGCATTCGCTTGTTTTGCAGAATACCTTGTTTTAACTTGTACATCAAGAGTACCTTCTATTTTATCAAATAAAAGCAAATTAATATTATTTACCATGATTTCATTTTTATATAAATCTTTTTCTTCTCCTACTATTACTTGATTTTTTTCTTTTTTAAATCCTAAAACAAATAGAGGAACTTTATTAGAAATACCTAATCCTTTTCTTTGTCCTATAGTATAATTATATAAGCCAGTATGTTTACCAAGTACATCTCCATTTAGAGTTACTATATCACCTTGTTTAGGTTTTATGTCAGAATTATTTTCCAAAAAAGTTTTATAATTCCCATCAGGTATAAAGCATATATCTTCGCTATCTGGCTTATTTGCAAGTTTTAGATTATTTTCACTTGCTATTTTTCTTACTTCATCTTTACTTTCAAAATCTCCTAAAGGAAAAATTATATGTTCTATTAAATCTTTTGGAATATTCCATAAAACATAGCTTTGGTCTTTTTTCCCTGCACTTGATTTTTTTAGTACCCATCTATTAAATTCTTTAGAATATTCAGTTTTAGCATAATGACCTGTTGCAATATACTTGCAGTCCATTTCTTTTGCTTTTTCATACATAAGTCCAAATTTTAAATATTTATTACATTCTATACAAGGATTTGGAGTTTTACAATTAGAATAACAGTCTATAAAATCATTTATAACATATTGTCTAAATTCTTTTTCATAATTAAAAATAAAATGTGGAATACCTATAGTGTTACACACATTTTTAGCATCTATATAAGTTTCAGTATTGCAACAACTACTACCATGAAATAGCTCCATAGTAGCACCTATAACATCAAAGCCCCTTTTTTGTAAAATCACGGCTGAAACACTACTATCAACACCGCCACTCATTCCTAGAAGAACCTTGTCCTTTTTTATATCATTACCTGCTGGAGCTGTACCACGTACAGCTCCAGCGGTATTTTTCAACTCATTTTTTATCTCCATCTAATACCCCTTAATTAATTACAGCAACTAATATTTGATTTTCCACTACTACTATTTTTATTTAACATATCATCTAATGTATGCCAAGCAAGCAGAGCACATTTTACTCTAGCTGGCATATTAGCTACATTTTTAAAAGCCACTGCATCTTCTAATAAATCTAATTCATCATCAGTTAGATGTTCCCTTTGTATCATTTTTATAAAAGTTTCTATTATCTTTTTAGCTTGTTTTACAGTTTTGCCCTTTAAAGTATCTATCATAATAGATGCTGAACTTGTAGATATAGCACATCCATGACCTGAAAAAGCCATATCTTTTATTACATCACCATCTAATTTTATTTCTAATATAATTTCATCTCCACAATTGGGGTTATGACCTTTTTCTTGGAGGTCAGCATCTTGAAGTTTTTTTCTATTATAAGAGTTCATACTGTGTTCCATAATCAAATCATTATACATATCATTTATATCATCCATTTGTTTTCGCCTCCTGATTTACTCAATTTTATACTTTCATATATTTTTTAAACATTAAATATGCCTTATCTAAACTTTTTACTAATCTATCAACTTCCGTCTTAGTATTATAAAAATAAAAACTTGCTCTACATGTTGAATCAATATTTAAAAATCTCATAAGTGGTTGAGCACAATGATTTCCCGAACGTATACATACACCTTGACTATCTAAAATACTTGCAATATCGTGAGGATGTACTCCATTTATATTAAATGATATAACACTAGAATGTTTTTCTTTATTTGGAGTTAAATATAATGTCAAATAATCTAATTTAGAAAGTTCTTCTCTTGCATATAAAACGACATCTCTTTCAAGTTCTTGGATTTTATCATATCCTAAATTTTCTATATAATCAATTGCAGCACCTAATCCAATTACTCCTCCTACATTTTGAGTTCCAGCTTCAAACTTATTTGGAAGAGGAGCAAAAGTTGTTTTTTGTTCATATACATATTCAATCATATCTCCACCCATTAAAAATGGAGTCATTTTATTTAATAACTCTTTTTTACCATACAAAACACCAATTCCTAAAGGGGCAAGCATCTTGTGTCCTGAAAATACAATAAAATCTGCATCTAAATCTTGTACATCAATTCTCATATGAGGAATACTTTGAGCACAATCTAAAATAACTATAGCACCTTTTTTATGTGCATATTTGATTACTTTTTTTACATCATTTATTGTTCCTAAAACATTAGAAATATGTGTTATTCCAACAATTTTTGTTTTATCTGTTATTTTGTTTTGTATTTCTTCATCTGAAAGCTCAAAGTCTTTATTTATATACATATATTTCAAAGTAGCATCTTTACTTTTTGCGATTTTTTGCCATGGAACTAAATTTGAATGATGTTCCATAATAGAAAGCACTATCTCATCACCTTGGTTTACATTATCCATACCATAAGAATATGCAATTAAATTTAAACCTTCTGTTGCGTTTTTTGTAAAAATAATTTCTTCTCTATTTCTTGCATTTATGAATTTTGCAATTTTAGTTCTTGTGTTTTCATAAAGTTCAGTAGCCTCTATACTTAAGCTATAAGCACCTCTATGAGGATTAGCATTAAAATTTTTATAAAAATTACTAATAGCATCAATTACACAAGTTGGTTTTTGAGTAGTTGCCCCATTATCTAAATATGCAATATCTCTATTATTTAAGATTGGAAAATCCATTCTTATTTGTTCTATATTCATAACAAAATATCTCCTTGTTTTATAATCTATTTTCAATTTCTTCTATCACTTGATTTTTAATCACATCATTTTGAGTATTTTCTATAATTTCATTAAAAGCCCCTCTTACAATTAGCTTTTGAGCTTCCTTTAAACTTAATCCCCTACTCATTAAATAAAATAATTGCTTTGGATCAATTTTCCCAGAAGCAGTTCCATGATTTCCTTCTATATCTTCTTCTGTGCATAAAAGCATAGGTAAAGATATAGATTTTGCAGTATCTGAAAGTATTGTGCAATATTCAGTTTCATCACCTTTTGATTTTTTACATCCTTGTTTAAAATCTATAGTACCTTTAAAATGCTTTTTGGAATTATCTTTTATTGCTCCTTTTAAGTTCATATTAATTTTAGAGCTCTTTCCATAAACTTCTGCTATATAATTTAAATCTAATATTTGGGATTCTGTTCCTAAATATATTGTATTTACCTCATTAGATGATTTTTCTCCCTTTAAATTTGAATAGTAATTTGTTATACTATTTTTACCACCAAAATCTACAATTGTATATTTCACACTTGTATTTTCTTCTAAAATATTTTCTATTGAAACATAATTTCCCGTTTTATTATTTAACAGGTTCAACAATATAATATTCAACTTCGACCCTTTTTGTGCCATTACCCTAATTTGCCCATTATGGTAGCATTTTTCTTCTTTTTCTGACAAATACCTTATAATTATATTTCCATTTGCATTTTCTTTTAATTCAATTAAAATATCATCTACTAAATTTTTATTTTTATCTGACAAATTAAAGTCTAAATTTAGTTCTTTAGGTAAATCATCATCAATTAAAATATGAATATTTTTATTTGCATTATCTATTATTTGTTTTGATAAAATTTCGCTATTGCCATAAGTTAATTTATTTAAGTTTTTCTTTTCATCTATTTTAAATTTATCTATATCTCCACTTATATTTAGTCCATCAAAACTTCCTATATTTTTTGGGATTTCTACATCATCTAATTTAATATTATTTATACCATAATTTTTTGCTGTTCTTATAGGTGTTTCATTTAATATCATTTTCAAAAAAATCCTTTCTTTTTATCCAATACTTCCTTCAAGTTCCAAATTAATTAAATTATTCATTTCAGCTGCATATTCTATTGGAAGTTCTTTTGAAATAGGATCTGCAAATCCACGTACTATCATAGCCTTTGCATCCTCTTCTGATAAACCTCTACTCATTAAATAAAAAATTGATTTATCACTTATTTTTCCTATTTTAGCTTCATGTGAAAATTCTACATCATCTGTTCTAATATCATTTACAGGTATAGTATCAGATCTTGAAATATCATCTAACATTAAAGATTCACATGATACATTACATTTTGAACCTTTTGCTATTTCATTTATTCTAACTAATGCTCTATATGTTGCAATTCCACCATTTTTAGAAATTGACTTTGAATTTACTAAACTTGATGTATTTTTATTATTATGAATAACTTTAAATCCTGTATCTAAGTTCTGTCCTTTTCCTGCAAAGGAAATTCCTGTATATTCAGTTCTTGCTCCTTCTCCATTTAATATACTCATTGGATATAACATTGAGATTTTAGAGCCAAAAGAACCAGAAATCCAATCAATCTGAGCATTTTTCCCTACTATTGCTTTTTTAGTATTTAAGTTAAGCATGTTCTTCGACCAGTTTTCAATAGTTGAATATCTTAAATACGCATTATCTTTTACATATAATTCCACACACCCCGCATGAAGATTTACTTTATTATATTTGGGGGCACTGCATCCTTCGATAAAATGAAGTGATGCTCCTTCATCTACTATAATTAATGTATGTTCAAATTGCCCTGATTCTGGCGAATTTAGTCTAAAATATGATTGTAATGGAATTTCTACCTTAACATTTTTAGGAACATATACAAATGAACCTCCGAGACCAAACAGCACCATGTAAGGCAACAAATTTATGGTCTGTTACAGGAACACATTTCATAAAATGAGCTTTTACAATATCAGGATATTCTCTTACAGCTGTTTCCATATCTGTATAAATTACACCTTGTGCAAGTAGTTCATTTTTCATGCTATGATAAACCACTTCTGAATCATATTGTGCCCCTACTCCTGCAAGAGATTTCTTTTCCGCTTCTGGAATTCCCAGTTTATCAAAAGTGTCTTTTATATCTTTTGGTACATCTTCCCAGTTTCCTGTCATTTTTGTTTTAGGTCTTACATAAGTTGCAATTTCATCCATATTTAATTCAGATAAATCTGGTCCCCATGTTGGCATTTCAAGCTCATTGTATGTTTGCAATGCCTTTAATCTAAATTCTCTCATCCATTCAGGATCATTTTTTTGTTTAGATATTTCCTCAATTATTTCAGGAGTTAATCCTTTTTTTATTTTAAAATCATAATCATCTTTATTTTTTATGTCATAAATATTCCTATTTATCTCATCTAATTTTGTTTTCACTTTGATTTTCCTTTCAAAATTATTTAAACATTTTATATCCATTTTCTTCAATTTCGCAAGCTAAGTTTCCAGAGCCTGTTTTTACAATCTTACCATTTACAAGAACATGAACATAGTCTACCTTTAGTGCATGTAAAATTTTAGTATTATGTGTTATTATAAGTACACTATTTTCTTTATTTTTGTACATTTGGATTCCTTTTGATACTATATTTATACTATCTACATCTAGCCCAGAATCTGTTTCATCTAATATTGCAAGTTTAGGATTTAATACAAGCATTTGGAGAATTTCATTTTTCTTTTTTTCTCCTCCAGAAAATCCAACATTTAAATATCTTTCACCATATTCTGGTTTCATTTGAAGCTCTTCCATGTGTTTTTTTATTTCATTTTTGAATTCAAAAATCTTTACAGGTTTTCCTGTAATTTTATTTTTAGAATATCTTAGAAAATTATTTACACTTATACCTGGTATTTCTTCAGGTGATTGGAAAGACATAAAAATTCCCTTTCTTGCTATCTCATCTGTTTTTAAGTTAGTTATATCTTCATCTTCAAACAATATTTTTCCACCAATTTTTGTATAAGATGGATTATTTAATATCGCATTTGCAGTTGTTGACTTTCCTGACCCATTTGGTCCCATTATTACATGGATTTCACCTTTATTTATTTTTAAGTTTATTCCTTTTAGAATTTCTTTTTCTCCTGCATTTACATATAAATCTTTAATATCTAATAGATTACTCATTTTTTATTCTCCTGTCCTAATTAATTTTCTTCTTTTACATTCAAGGCATCTTTTATTTGAAATATCATAATTGCAATTTAAATCATTAAGGTTTAACACTTTATACACATATTTTGCCAGTTTATTTAAAGTATTATCCTCTAATGTTAATTTTATTTTTTCAGCTTCATTTTTTGCATCTGTTTCTGATAAACCTAACACATCTTTTAAAAATAAATAAACAATATCATATGCTTCAAGTATTTTTTTTGCCAAATCTTCTCCTTCTTTTGTTAGTTCTATTTTACCATATGTTTCATAATTTATTAATTTATTTTCTTTTAAATTGTTTATTGCCTTATTCACACTAGGTTTTGTACAATTCATTTCATTGGCTATATCTGTTACTCTTATTTCTTTTGTCTTTATTTTTAATATATACATCGTTTTTAAATATTCGCCTAAAGACTTTGATACCATTTTTTTCTCCTTTTTGTTAACTTCGGCTAACATTATAATATATTTACTAAAATATGTCAATTATTTTATTTTATTTTTTCTAGTGGTGTGAATTTTACTAGTTACAGTTCACAGAAAAAAAATAAGAAAAACATTTTTCTTATTTTTTTGAATATTTATATTTTGATATTTAATTAAATTTCATCAACATATAATTCATCTACTACTGCTACAACTGTATATTTCTTTAACTTTTGTATGTTTTTTATTTTGTCTAGTTTACTGTATTCTAAAATCTGCTCTTTTGCTTTTGCCTTTGTTTCTTCAAGTAAGTTTTCTT
>CAZUHD010000067.1:0-10326 GCA_964620415.1 uncultured Clostridium sp. | reverse complement strand
GAACAAGAAAAGGGGCTTAGCTTAATAGAAGCTCTAGAAGGATAAACAAAAGAAAGGCAAAAAAAAATGACAAGCACCGTTACAAATGAGATAAAAAAAGCCCAAACAGGTGATAAAGATGCAATGGCAAATTTGGTTGAAAGTAATCAAGGACTTATTTGGAGCATAGTTAAACGTTTTACAGGAAGAGGATATGAAATTGAAGATTTATATCAAATAGGAACGATGGGCTTTATTAAATCAATAAGAAATTTTGATGTTAATTTTGATGTTAAACTTTCTACTTATGCAGTTCCATATATTTTAGGAGAAATAAAAAGATTTTTAAGAGATGATGGACCTATAAAAGTAAGTAGAAGCTTAAAAGATTTACATAGAAAAATACTTGAACTTCAAAAAGAATACATAACTAAATATGGTAGAGAAGTGACTTTATCTGAAATTACAAAAATATTAAAAGTTCCGAAAGAAGATGTTATTTTAGCTTTAGATAGTGCATCTTCTATTGTTTCAATAGAAGAAAGTATATATTCTGATAATAAAACAGATAGCACAATAAATATTTTAGAAACTGTATCTACAAATAAAGATGAAGCAAATCTTATAACTAATAAAATAACAATCAATAAAATTATAAATGAACTTGTACCAAGAGATAGGCAAATTATTTTACTTAGATATTTTAAAGATAGAACACAAGCTGAAGTCGCTAAAATATTGGGTATATCACAAGTTCAAGTGTCTAGAATTGAGAAAAAAATTTTACAAAAAATTAAGAAAGAACTAGCATAAACTAGTTCTTTTTTAATATATTTATTTTGAAATGGAGATAAAATGAGAAAAATACTAATTTATATTTTAGTTTTATTATGTATATTATTTGGACTTCCATCACTATTTACAAGAAAAAGAACGACAAAAGCTGTTCAGGAAGCAGAAAAAGAAAGCAATGTAGAAGAAAAAATGATTCAATATGATTATTCAAAATTTGCAAATATAAAATTATATCATCATAGTACAGGAGAAATTGAAGAAATTCCTATAGACAATTATTTATATGGCGTTGTATCAGCTGAGATGCCAGCTGATTATGAAATAGAAGCTTTGAAAGCACAAGCTGTTGTTGCAAGAACTTATACTTTATATCAAATAATTAATAGTAAAGGCAAACATGGTGAAGCAGATATTTGCGATGATTCAACATGTTGTCAAGCATGGATTTCAAAAGAAGATAGGCTAGCAAGGTGGGATGAAGATAAGAAAGATGTAAATTGGGAAAAGATTGTAAAAGCTGTTGATATAACTCAAGGAGAAATAATAACCTATGAAGGTGTACCAATAGATGCTTTTTTCCATTCTAATAGTGGTGGAATTACTGAAACAGCTGTAAATGTATGGGGAGGAACAAATTTCCCTTATCTTAAAAGTGTAGAAACTTCAGGAGAAGATGTTTATTCAAGCTATAATTCAGAAGTAGAAATAAGTAAAGATGAATTAATAAATAAACTTAAAGAAAAACATTCTGATATACAAATTGACTTTAATAGTGAAAATCCAATACAGATAACTGAATATACAGAAAGTGGTAGAGTAAGGCAAATAAAATTTGGTAATATAAGTATTTCTGGTACAGAAGCTAGAAGTTTACTTGGATTAAAATCAACAAACTTCACATTTGAAATAACTGGTGATACTGTTAAATTTATGGTAATAGGTTATGGACATGGGGTAGGTATGAGCCAAACTGGTGCAGATAGCATGGCAAAACAGCGGGAGCAATTATAAAGATATAATAAATCATTTTTATTCTGGGATTGAAATTAAAGGGGTAAATGAATTAAGGTAATGTTATAATTTAACTGTAAACAGGCATAGCTTTCAAGTGCTGTGCCTTAATTTGACTTGCTTTTTCGATTTTTTGAAATTTCTTAAATAAAAATTAATTTACTTGCTTTTTTATTTAAGTTGTAATATAATGAAGAAGCAAAATTAGGAAGAAATATGAAAAAATAAAAGACATTTAATTCTTTTCTAGATTAATAAATTCTGTAAGGAAGGAATAAAAATAAATATGAGTAATAAAAAAGATGAAAAAAAAGAAGCAAAGAAAAATAAAAAAGCAGCTAAAAAAGATGGGAAGATAAAGTTTTCACAAAAACATCCTAAGCTAAGTCTATTTTTGAAACTAATTCTAATATTAATACTTTTATTAATTATTGTGGTATCAGGAGTAGTAATAGGTTTGCTTTATGGACCTTGGGGTGATGATTTTGAAATTACAAAAGATGAATTAATAATCAGTTCATCAAATTCTGCCGTGGTAGATAGTGACGGCAATAAACTTGCAGAATTAAGTGGAGATACTAATAGAAAAATTGTGAGATTCGATGAAATACCAGATAACTTAAAAGATGCTTATGTTGCAATAGAAGATGAAAGGTTTGAAGAACACAATGGAATTGACTTTAAAAGAACTGCTGGAGCGATAGTTACATATGTTTATAGTAAGGCAAAAAGCTTAGTTTCTAAAGAGAGCGATAGTGATGAGTCTTCTTCTTTTGGTGGAAGTACAATAACTCAGCAAGTTGTTAAAAATTTAACAGGAGATAAAGAAAGAGATGGAGTTGCAGGAATTTTAAGAAAAGTAAAAGAATGGGCAAAAGCATATCAAATTGAGAGAATGATTTCTAAAAATCAAATCTTAGAATTATACCTAAATCTTATATTTGTAGGTGGAAATAGAGAAAATTTAGGTGTAGAAGTAGGAGCAGAATATTATTTTAATAAACCTGTATCTGAGCTATCTCTTGCTGAATGTTCATTTTTAGCAGGAATAAATAATTCACCAAACGCATATAATCCTTTCTCAGAAGGTAAGGAATATGGCGTAGATAGTGAAAAAACAGAGGATATTAATAAAAGATGTAAAACAGTTTTAAACAAAATGCTAGAACTTGGAAAAATAAATCAGGAAGAATATGATGGTGCTTGTAAAGAAGTTGATGAAGGACTAAAATTCCATAAAACAGAAGCTACGACAGGTGCAGTATATTCATATCATACAGATGCAACGATTGCACAAGTTATAACAGATTTGATGAATGAAAAGGGTTGGAGCAAAGAATATGCTACAACTTATGTATATGGTGGAGGCATTACAATTCATTCAACACAAAATAGTGATATACAAGCAAAAATGGATTCTGTTATGGCAGATGATGCAGCAACTTATACAAAAACATCAAAAGCGACAGGAGCTAAAACACAATCTGCAATGGTAGTTATAGATAATGCAACAGGATATGTAGTAGGAGTAGAAGGTGGACTTGGAAAGAAAACAGAATCAAGGGGATTAAATAGGGCAACACAGAGTACAAGACAAACTGGTTCATCAATAAAAACATTAACTTCTCTAGCTCCTGGAATTGAAGAAGGATATATTACTCCTGCAACAAGATATAATGATAGCCTTACAAATTTTGGTAATGATTGGGAACCTAAGGATGATCATGCACCACTTGGACTATGTAGTGTAAGAGAAGCACTTACAACATCTCAAAATATTCCATTTATAAAGATAGTCAGAGAAATGGGAACTGATAAATCTATGGAATATCTAAAGAAAATGGGAGTAACATCACTTGATGATACAAATGATAATTTACTTCCAGCATTAGCAATTGGAGGATTAACAAATGGTATAAGTCCACTTGAAATGGCAGGAGCATATGCAACAATTGCAAATAATGGTGTATATAGAACACCTTTACTATATTCTAAAATTACAGATGCAGATGAAAATGTCGTATTTGAACCAAAACAAAAATCAGAAAGAGTAATATCTGAAGCAGCAGCTTATGTTATAAAAAATCTATTACAATCAGTTGTATCATCAGGAACAGCTTCATATTGTACAATATCAGGTCAAGATGTTGCAGCAAAAACAGGTACAACAAATGAAAATAAAGATAAATGGTTATGTGGATTTACAAATTATTATACAGCAGCAACTTGGTATGGATATGATAAAGGAGAAGATGTTGGAGCAAAAAATATAGGTGGAAATATATGGATTGCTGTAATGAGAAAACTTCATTCTGGTAAAGAAAGCTCATCATTTAGTAAACCAGCAGGGGTTGTTAATGTAACTGTTTGTAGAGTATCAGGAAAAAGAGCAACTTCATCATGTTCAAATACATATTCAGAAGTATTTATGGAAAATCATGTTCCAGATGCTTGTGATGCACATTCTAATACTGCAAATATTTGTGTGGATACAGGATTTTTAGCAAATGAATTTTGTCCAAATGTTGAACGCAGGACATTTTCATATACAGTGGAAAAAGAAAGACTAAAGCTATGGAATACATATAATTCATCAGTTCAAGTTGCACCAACTATTGTTTGTACACAGCACAATGCAGAAAATACTCCAAGACCTGAGCCACAAAATTCGATTCCAGTAATTGTTTTAAATGGAGATGAAACGATTACACTTAAAGTAGGAGATACTTATCATGAACCTGGAGCAAGGGCGACAGATGAAGTTGATGGGGATATTTCAAGTAAGATAAAAATATCAGGAACAGTAAACACATCGCGTGCTGGAACATATCATATAACATATAAGGTAACAAATTCAGTAGGAAAAGAAGCAATGAAAATAAGAACAATTATAGTTAGACCTAAACCAGGTAGCTTTGGAGGAAATAACACAACGACGAACTCAAACAGTACACCATCTCGGACCAAATACAACAAATACAACTAATAGTGCTGGAAGTACCAATACGACAAATTCTACAAATGAAACTTAAACATAAGTTTTTAAACTAAGGGGGATTTTATGGATATTTATTTCTATAATACTTTAACAAAAGTGATTGAAAAGTTTGAACCATTAAATGGCAATGAAGTTAGAATATACTCGTGTGGTCCTACGGTATATAAAGATGCAACTATTGGAAATATGAGAACAAATATATTTCAAGACGTTTTAAGAAGAGTATTAAAGTACAATGGATATACTATAAAACAAGTCATGAATATTACAGATGTGGGACATTTGGTATCTGATGGAGATGATGGAGAAGACAAAATGCTCAAATCTGCAAGAGAAGAAAAGAAAACACCTAAAGAAATTGCAAATTTTTATACTGATTTATTTTTTAAAGATTTAGAAAAATTGAACATTGAAACTCCTGAAATTATATGTAAAGCAACGGAACATATACCAGATATGATTAAATATGTACAAAAATTAATAGATAATGGTTATGCTTATGAAACTTCAACTGCAATATATTTTGATGTATCAAAATTAGATGAATATGGTGTTTTATCTGGAATTAAATTAGATGAACAAAAAGCTGGGGCAAGAGTAGATGTAGATAGCGAAAAAAGAAATCCTTATGATTTTGCCCTTTGGATAAAAGCACCTGAAAACCACCTAATGAAATGGGAAAGTCCTTGGGGACTTTCTTATCCAGGATGGCATATAGAATGTTCGGCAATGGGGCAGAAATATTTAGGTGAAACTTTTGATATACATACAGGAGGCATTGATTTAATTCCAACACATCACGAAAATGAAATTGCACAAAGCAAAGGAATGTGTGGAAAAAATCCAGCAAGATTTTGGATGCATGGAGAGTATTTACTAATAAATGGTGGAAAAATGTCTAAAAGCCTAAATAATGTATATTTAGTAAAAGATATTGAAAATAGAGGATATGAACCACTTGTTTATAGATTATTTACATATTCAAGTAGTTATAGAAATAAAATTAATTTTACATGGGAAGCACTTGATGCTAGTTCAAAAGCATTAATTAAATTAAGAGATGGCTACCAAAACCATTTAAATGGAAATGATAATATAGATGAAAATATAATTTCTACATTTGAAGAAAGATTCCATAAAGCTATAAATGATGATTTAAATATGCCCCAAGCAATGAGTGTTGTTTGGGAAGTGGTAAAATATCCAAATAAATCTAAACAATTATCAAATTTACTTGAGAAATTTGATACAGTTTTGGGATTAAAAATTGATAAAATACCTAATAAAAAAGAAACAGATATTCCAAAAGAAATAATAGAATTAGCCGATATAAGAAAAACGGCTAGGGAAAATAAAGATTGGAACAAATCAGATGAATTAAGAGAGAAGATAGAACAAAAGGGATATAAAATAAAAGATACAAGTGATGGATATGAACTAACCAAAATATAAAAAATATTTTAGAAAGGAAACAATATGAAAAAACGCATAGTAACTGGAGATAGACCTACAGGTAAACTTCATATAGGGCATTATTTTGGGTCACTTATAAATAGAGTAAAGCTTCAAGATGAGTATGATGAATATATTCTAATTGCGGATGTTCAAGCTTTAACCGACAATTTTAATAATCCAGATAAAGTTAGAAACAATGTAAAAGAATTAGTTATAGATTATTTATCTTGTGGAATTGATCCTAAAAAAACGACAATATATATCCAATCAATGATACCAGAAACTGCAGAACTTACAGTATTCTTTTCTAATCTAGTTACAATATCTAGGCTTTCAAGAAATCCAACTGTGAAAACTGAAATTGCTCAAAAGAAGGATTTGTTTGGAGAAAGTGTAACTTATGGATTTTTAGGTTATCCTGTAAATCAAGCAGCTGATATAACAATTTTAAATGGAGATATAGTACCAGCAGGAGAAGACCAAGAGCCTTTAATTGAACAATGTAGGGAAATAGTTAGAAAATTTAATTCTATATATGGAGATGTATTAAAAGAACCTGAAATCTATTTATCACAAAATAAGAGAATTAAAGGTTTAGATGGAAATGAAAAAATGGGTAAATCACTTGGAAATGCGATTTACTTATCTGATAGTGAAGAGGAAATTACAAAAAAGGTAATGAGTGCTGTAACAGATCCAGGAAGAATAAAAAAAGATGATTTAGGTAACCCAGATATATGTATGGTTTCGTATTATCATAAATTATTTACTAACCCCAAAGATTATAATACAGTATGCGAAGAGTGCAAAAGTGGAAAAAGAGGCTGCGTTGCATGTAAAAGACAGCTTGCAAATAATATTATAGAGTATTTAAAACCTATAAGGGAAAAACGTAAATATTTAGAAGACCATCCTGAAATCATTGACGAAGTTTTAAAAGAAGGAACAGAAAAGGCAAGAAAAGAAGCAAAAGAAACCATGAAAAAAATAAAGAAAGCTATGAGATTAGATTATTTTGAATAATAAATTACATAATAAAAGAAAGGGTTGTTAATATTTAAATGATAAATTTTAAAGAATACATTTCGGAATTAATTGCTAAAGCAAGTCTAATTGATAAACAAGAAATCTTTTTATATATTGAGATACCTAAAGATAAGAAAAATGGAGATTATGCTTTTCCATGTTTTAAATTAGCTAAAACTTTAAAAAAAGCACCTTCCATTATTGGGACTGAAATTAAGGACAAGCTTGAAATAGATAAAAATATAATAGATAAAGTGGAAATCGCTAGTGGATATATTAATTTTTATATAAATAAAGATAGGAAAATCCAAGAATTACTTGAAGATATAGAAAATAATGAATATTATGGAAGTTCTAAAATAGGTAATGGTAAGACAATTGTAATAGATTATTCAGCACCTAATATTGCTAAACCATTTCATATTGGTCATCTAAAAACTACTGTAATAGGTGGAGCATTATATAATATTTACAAATATTTAGGATATAACGTAGTTGGAATAAATTATTTAGGAGATTATGGAACTCAATTTGGAAAACTAATCGAAGGGTATAAAAGATGGGGAGAAGAGTATGATTTAACTCAAAATCCTATTGATAAACTAGCTGATATTTATAAAAGAATAAACATTCTTTGTAATGAAGATGAAGATGTGCTAAATAAGTGCAGAGAAAATTTTAGATTATTAGAACAAAAAGATGAATATTGTTTAAATTTATGGCAAAAATTTAAGGATTTAAGCATAAATGAATTTAAGAAAATTTATGAACTTTTAGGAAGCAAATTTGATTCATGGGATGGTGAATCATTTATGGCAGATAAAACAGATGAAGTTATAAACATTTTAGAAAAGACAGGAAAACTTGTTGAATCTGAAGGTGCAAAAATAATTGATTTATCAGAATATGGAATTGAAACACCTTGTATTATTTGTAAATCAAATGGATCTACAATATATGCAACAAGAGATTTAGCTGCTATTTTATATAGAGCAAGAAAATATGACTTTGATAAGTGCATATATGTTACTTCTTATGAACAAGAACTTCATTTTAAACAAATCTTTCAAGTCGCTAAATTACTTGGTATTGACGAAAAATATACAAATGGATTAGAACATGTAGCATATGGAATGGTAAGACTTCCATCAGGAAAGATGTCAAGTAGGGAAGGTAACTACATTAAAATAGAAGATTTAATAAATGAAACAATACAAAAGGCTAAAGAAATAATCTCTACCAAAAATCCAGATCTTGAGAATAAAGATGATGTAGCTAAAAAAGTTGGAATTGGAGCAATTATTTTTAATAATTTAGCAAGTAACAGAATGAAAGATGAAATTTTTGATATAAATGAAATGCTTAATTTCCAAGGAGAAACAGGTCCTTATATACAATATACTTATGTAAGAATTAAAAGTGTATTAGAAAAGGTAAACTATATACCTAAAAAAGATGAAATAGATATTAAAAATTTCCAAGATGAATATTCCCAAAATATTTTAGATATAATTTCTAATTTCCAAGATACATTATTACAAGTTGTAAATAAAAATGAACCATCATTTTTATCAAGGTATTTGATTGATTTATCAAAAGCTTATAGTACTTTTTATACCGAAAATAAAATTATATGTGAAGATAAATCTGTCCAAGATGCAAGAATTTATTTAAGTAATATTACAGGAAAAGTTTTGAAACAAGCTTCAAAATTGCTTGGAATAGAGATGCCTGACAAAATGTAATAATTTTGTAATTTAAAAGTAATATAAAAATAACAAAAAAAGATTGAAAAATAATTAGAAAAATGATATTATGTCTTTATATTTATTTATATGTTGAACGAAAGATAGGAGGAAGTTTCCAATGGTTTTTGTAAATTTAACAAATCCTTTAACTTTATTATTGGTTGTCATAGCAACTGCTTTATTAATATTTTTAGGGCAGGAAATAAAAAGAAGCGCGGTAGCTATAATACCTTTAATATGTTTTTTAATTTTATTAATAGTTTATGTTGTACAAGTATCTACACTTTCAGAGGATTTGGCGTATATGGCAAGCACAATATATAAATGTATTGCTATAGATTTCTTATTTGTATTAGTTTCATTCTTCTCATATTTATGGGTTGATGATTTAGAGGCAAAGAAAAATAATATAAAGAGCATAGATAACAGCTTAAACTGGTTTTGGAAAGATATATAAAAAAGAAGATCGCATAAAATTAATATGCGATCTTTTTGTATCAATTAGAGCCAACCATATTTGATAAGCATATATGCAAAATCAAAAATGGTCAGGTACTGTTCTCTTGTAAAAGCTGTTCCGTTTTCAGTAGACACTTTGATTTCCACATCATCTGAAATGATGGAAAAAAGTGGCTTTTCAGTAGACATGATTGTCTTCTGAAATCCTTTTACTATTTCAATAGTTTTTTCGTCCTGAATGTTGATCTTAAGCTTTTGACAGAGATAAAAAGTACCATCTACTATAGGCTTGATAGCTTCATCATTAGATGAGTAGCTTTTATCTGTGTAAAAGTCAAGATTGTTAAAACTTTCCTTTTGCTTTTTTGGTGTCCAGTCGGTATACTTGAATACTATGTTATTCCCAGATATACTCATTCTCCAAAGATACTTCACTTTTTTTTCCTCCTTTGTCGAAATTTTGCCTTGATGTAGAAAATATATGTAATCCGAAAAGTTGGAAATATTTCCTCAACTATTCAGTTAAAACAGGAAAATAAAGTTGTATAAGATATAACTTCACATAAAGGGATTATATCATATTTAACATAATACTGTCAATTAGTTTATGCTGTTTTACAGGGAAATTTAAATAAATTTAGAAAAAATGTTGCAATACCAATGACAATATGATATAATACAAATGTTCGCAAAAAGAATAGGAGGCGGTTTATTTGAATCAAGAATTAATAAATAATGAAAATGAAATTAATAATGTATTTGACAACATTAAAAAGTTAGTAATTGATAGTAGAAATAAGGTTTATAGTACAGTTAATACTGAAATGCTTAATTTATATTGGAATATTGGAAAAG
>CAZUHD010000066.1:0-10359 GCA_964620415.1 uncultured Clostridium sp. | reverse complement strand
TTTGCTCCAATTGTAATAGTTGAAATATTTAAGTTACTTAAAATAAATTCTTTAGATAAAGAAGAATAAACAAAAATAAAAAACTACCCGTTCAACGGGTAGTTTTGATTAACTTTAAGGGAATGTTACAAACAAAACATATTATGATTGAGTTTTTAAAAATTCTTCTCTTTTTTCTAGTAATTTTTTAAATTCCAGATCATTACTTAAATTTTCTAATTCCACAAATAGTTGTTTTAGGTACTTGTTTTTTCTTTCTTCCATTTCGTGCCTTACTTCCATATTATTTGGATTAGCTATAAATTGTAACCATAATGCTAACTCATCAGTTTTTATGTCTACACCATTTACTTTCGGCAATTCTAATATATGAAACTGTAATGCATCTGTTAATATCATATTAACACAGTCATCAACACTAATATAGCCTTTATTATAATATTTTGTTATACCGTCTGTTTCTTTTAATAAATAGTTTGCAATTAATATATAAATACTTGGGGCTACATCTAAATAGCTATATGCATTTTCCGATTTTTCAGCATACCTGTATATCAACATATTAATTGTCGTATCATCGAAATTATTTTTCACATGAATTTCTATATCGAAATCTTTACGTTTCATTCTCGCTTGAACCTTCGTTATTCCAATTTCATCATTTTTAGCATCATTCATAGCCTCTTGATTTGCATCTAAATTTATATTTTTTATATTTTTATCTAGTAGTATTGATAAGAAATGTTTTGTTATATCTTTGTTCTTTGGATCCCCAAATATTTTTTGAAATACAATATCATTAGTTAACTCTAACAACTTATTTTCTGACATAAGTTTTACCTCCATTTTTTAAATTTTTACAAATTGGTTTTAGTTTTGGTTCTAAATTATAAAGAACTACAAATTGATTTAACTTTTTTTGAACAAATTTTATAAAGATGTTACATATATTTATATTTTAATACCATTTTTAGCATTTGTCAACAAAAATCGTTCGACAAAAATCGGCATTTTTCGATTTTATCATAAATTTCCAATATCTATTGCAAAAACTGAAATAATGAGGTAAAATGATAAAGAAATTTATTCTGGGAGGGAACAAATGGAATATTCAAAAAAGATAGATCAAAAATGGCAAAAAAAATGGAAAGAAGAAAAGTTATATAAATATAACCCAAATAGTAACAAGAAAAAATATTATACAATGGAGATGTTTTCATATCCTTCAGGAGCTAAACTACACTTAGGACACTGGTTTAATTTTGCTCCAGCTGATTCATTTGCTAGATTTAAAACTATGCAAGGATATAATGTATTTCATCCTATGGGATTTGATGCATTTGGACTTCCAGCAGAAAATTATGCAATAAAAACAGGGATACATCCAGAAGACTCAACATTAAAAAATATAGAAACAATGAAAAAACAGCTAGAAGAAATGGGTGGAAGTTATGACTGGGATTATTCTGTAGAAACTTGTATGCCAGATTATTATAAATGGACACAATGGATATTTTTACAACTATACAAAGCAGGACTAGCATATAAAAAAGAAGCTCCTGTAAACTGGTGTGATAGCTGTAAAACAGTTTTAGCTAATGAACAAGTCGTAAACGGTAAGTGTGAAAGATGTGGAACTTTAGTTGAAAGAAAAAAACTTGCACAATGGTTTTTTAAAATTACAGATTATGCAGAAGAATTACTTAATGATTTAGATAAATTAGATTGGCCAGAAGCAACTAAAAAAATACAAACAAATTGGATAGGAAAATCAGAGGGTGCAGAAGTTACATTTAAAGGGGAAAATGGAGATTTTGAACTTAATGTATTTACTACAAGAATAGATACAATATACGGAGTAACTTGTGTAGTAATTGCTCCAGAAAGTAGCTTAGTACAAAGAATAACAACTCCTGATAAAAAAGATGTAGTAAATAATTATATAAAAGAAACAGCAAAACTAAATGAAATCGATAGACTATCAACTGAAAGACCTAAAACAGGTGTATTTACAGGAGCATATGTTATTAACCCTGTAAATGGAGAAAAAGTACAAGTTTGGATAGCAGACTATGTTTTAGAAGATTATGGAACAGGTGCTGTTATGGTTGTTCCTGCACATGATGAAAGAGATTTTGCATTTGCAAAAAAATACAAATTACCAATTAAAAGTGTAATAAAAATTGAAGGAGAAGAAGATAAAGAACTCCCATTCCATGATTATGGAATATTAATAAATAGTGGAAAATTTGATGGATTAACATCAGAAAAAGCAAAAGATGAAATAGTTCAAGAATTAGCTAAAAAAGGACAAGCAAAGAAAACGGTAAGTTATAGATTAAAAGATTGGCTAGTATCAAGACAAAGATATTGGGGAGCTCCTATCCCAATAATATATTGTGATAAATGTGGAATAGTACCAGTTCCAGAAAAGGATTTACCAGTACTTCTTCCTTATGATGTAGAATTTAAACCAGATGGAGAATCACCACTTAAGAAAACAAAGGAATTTATGGAATGTACATGTCCTAATTGTGGAGGACCTGCTCAAAGAGAAGCTGACACATTAGATACTTTTGTTTGTTCATCTTGGTATGAACTAAGATACCCAGATGCTAAAAATAGTGAAAAGGCATTTGATAAAGATACAATAAACAAAATGGCGCCAGTAGACTGCTATGTTGGTGGAAAAGAACATGCAGCGATGCACTTAATCTATGTAAGATTTATGACAAAAGCTTTACGTGACTTAGGCTTCTTGAGCTTTGATGAACCATTTAAGAGATTAATACATCAAGGGCTTATTTTAGGACCAGATGGAAATAAAATGAGTAAAAGTAAAGGTAATACTGTATCACCAGATGAATATGTTGAAAAATACGGCTCAGATGTATTTAGAATGTATTTAATGTTTGGATTTGAATACAAACAAGGTGGACCATGGGATGAAAAAGGTATAGATTCAATGGTTAGATATTTCTCAAGGATTGAGAAATTGATAGATACAGTTCTTGAATATAAAGATAAGAATACTAATACTGAAATAGGTGATAAAGAAAGAGATTTACTAAGATTTAAAAATTTATGTATAAAATCTATGGGAGAAGATATAGATAGTTTCCATTTTAATACTGCGGTAGCAAGAAGCATGGAACTTTTAAACAAAATAAATGATTATATAAGAGATAACAACAAAATAAATGAAAAAGTATTTGTAGAAACTGTAGAAACATATATAAAACTTTTAGCACCACTTGCACCACATTTTGCAGAAGAAGAGTGGGAAAAACTAGGAAATCTTAACTCTGTTCATAAACAAATGTGGCCAGAAATAAAAGAAGATGAAATGCAAGGCGGAACAAAAGATATTCCAGTACAAGTAAATGGAAAACTAAAACTTTGTGTTACTGTAAATGTAAGTGATACAAAGGAAGAAATACTTAGAAAAATAAAATCTAATGAGCAAGTTGTTGGAATATTAAATAATAATAAAGTCAAAAAAGAAGTATATGTACCTGGAAAAATATTTAATATTGTTGTAGAAAAATAAATTGAAAAGGATATTTAATATGAGTAAATTAAAAGAAAGATTTGTGAGTTTAATACAAATATTAAAAAAATCACTTGAAAAGTTTCCAATGACAATAGTTCCTATTATGATTTTAACAATAATTTATGCAATAAACCTTGGTATTGATTTTATTAATTATGACATTTTAGGAAAAATATCATTATTTATATTAACTTTTTCAAGTGGAGCATTTTTAGTAGAAACCATAAAAGACAAAGCATTACCTCACAAAATATGGTATTATATAGCGGTAGGAATTATAGCTGCATTTTTTACTTGGGGAGTTGTATATAAATTATCAACTTATATTTTAAGGCTTTATGCTTCATATTTAATCATTACATGGGTTTTAGGAATTTATTATTGCTACAAAAAATCAGGAAAAACGTTTGAAGAATATGTTATAAAAACGTTTATAAGTGTTTTTAAAACAAACTTGATTTATATTATATTTGCAATCGGATTTGCAATAGTTACAGCTATATTTGTGTATTTAATTTTAGGTGGACATGGTTATACATTAATTTTAAGAATTGAAATTCTATTAATAGGTATATATTATGTACCAACAGTTATTTATAATTTATATGACCAAAAAGATGAAGTAGGAAAATTTGCGAAAGTAGTAATCAAATATGTTTTAGGAACACTTGTAATGATTGCATTTTCAATAATCTATATATACATAATAAAAATAATTCTTTTAAGAAAAATACCATCAAATCAAATCTTTAGAATTTTAACAGCTCTTTTTGTAATAGGATTTCCTGTATGGACAATGGTATCGTATTTTAAGGAAGATAGTTTTTTTGATAAAATAAATAATAAATTGCCATATCTATTTATTCCATTTATATTTTTACAAATATATGCAATAGGAGTAAGAATTGCATCTAATGGAATTACAACATCAAGATACTTATGTGTTATGGTAATTGTATTTGAAATAATTTATACTTTTATATACCTCAAAAATAAAGAAGAAGTAGGAAAGGTTTTATGGGTATTTACAGCACTTGCATTAATTTCAATCATGGTTCCATTTATAAATATGTACACTGTATCAAATAAGAGTCAGCAATCAATTATGAGAATTTATACTAAAAAGGAAAATCTTTCTGATGAAGAAATTTCTAAGGCTTATGGAGGATACAAATATTTAAAATATTCTGAATATGGAGATAAATATATTTCAAATGAGGATAAGAAATTTATAGACGAAATTGAAAAAAATAAAAAAATTAATAATACAAGTGGAGTATATGAAGAAAAAATATATGGATCAAAAAAGACTATAGAATTTTATGTAGAAGGATATAAAAAAGTACATGAAATAGATCTACATGATTATGATGTATCAGAAGGAAAAACTATAGATGACGTATTTTCTGAATTAGAAATTGAAGAAGGTAAAAAAATAGATATATCATCTAAAGTAAGACAGTATTTGGAACATAAAGGCGACTTTGAAGATTATTTTGAGGAAGAAAATGAAATAATTATAAATAATGACCAAAAACTTATCTTAGAAAACTTTAGTGTAAGATATAACGAAAATACAAAAGATGTTTATAGTTATAGTATGTCAGGCTATTTGCTAGAAAAATAGTAGCATATTTAACGTAAAACAAGGAGTTAAAAAATTTATTAGATTGGAAAGCTGGAAATGATACATAGAAAAGATACTAGAAAAATCGTAGTTAAAGATATACAAATTGGTGGAGAAAATAATGTAGTAATTCAATCAATGTGTAATACTAAAACTAAAGATGTAGATGCGACTGTAAAACAGATACTTGATTTAGAAAAAGCAGGTTGTCAAATTGTAAGAGTTGCCTGCTTAGATGAACAAGATGCAAAATCTATAAAATTTATTAAGGAAAAAATACATATTCCAATAGTTGCTGATATACATTTTGATTATAGAATCGCATTAGAGGCTATAAATGCTGGAGTAGATAAGGTAAGAATAAACCCAGGAAATATTGGTTCAAGAGAAAATACAAGAAAAGTTGTAGAAGCTTGTAAACAAAGGAAAATTCCAATTAGAATAGGTGTAAATGGTGGCTCACTTGAAAAAGATTTGCTAGAAAAATATGGCGAACCTACAGCAGATGCTATGGTAGAAAGTGCTAAAAGACATATTGATATTCTAGAAAAACTTGATTTCTATGATACTTGTATATCATTAAAAGCTTCAAGTTTAGATTTATGTATAAAAGCTTATGAAAAAGCAGCAGATATGTTTGATTACCCTCTTCATCTTGGAATAACAGAAGCGGGAACAGCTTTTTCAGGTGCTATTAAGTCAAGTATTGGATTGGGCGTACTTTTAAGAGAAGGAATAGGAAATACTTTAAGAGTTTCTCTTTCTGATGACCCTGTTCAAGAAGTAAAAGTTGCAAAAGAAATCCTAAAAGATTGTGGATTGTATAAAAAATCACCTACCTTAATTTCTTGCCCTACTTGTGGAAGGACAGAATATGATATGATTCCTATTGCAAAAGAAATGGAAGCATTTTTACAAGAAATTGAATCAGATATAAAAGTTGCAATAATGGGCTGTGTAGTTAATGGACCTGGAGAAGCAAGAGAAGCGGATATTGGAATTGCTGGTGGGAAAAATGAAGCTCTTTTATTTAAAAAAGGCATTCCTATAAGAAAAATCCCTCAAGATGACATTATACATGAATTGAAAAAAGAAATTTTACAGATGATATAGAGGTATAATATGTATCAAACAATAGAAAATAATACAGAATTTGAACTTGTAGAAAAGAAATCAAGATTTATTTCTAATTTAATTTATGTAAATAGCAAATTAGATGCAGAAAACAAAATTAAAGAAACTAGAAAAAAATATTATGATGCAAAACACAATTGCTATGCATATAGAGTATTAGAAAATAATGATATTTATGAAAAATCAAGCGATGATGGAGAGCCTTCAGGAACAGCAGGTAAACCCTTACTTACTATTCTACAAAAAAATAATTTTTGTAATGTATTGGTAATTGTAACAAGATATTTTGGAGGAATTTTATTAGGAACAGGAGGACTTGTTAGAGCTTATTCTGGAGCTGCAACTGGTGCATTAGATAATTGTAATAAAATGAGTCTTGAAAATGGTGTAGAACTTGAAGTAGAAATTGGCTATATGAATTTACAAGGACTTAAATATTACTGTCAAAAGCATGATATAGTTATAACTAATATAAAGTATAATGAAAATATTACTTGTAATGTTGAAATGACAAATTTACAAAAAGATGAATTTTTATTAGATGTAAAAAATAAAGCTGTATTGATAAATGAAGTTAAGACTATACAAGAAAAATATATTAAGAAATAAATGTCATTCTAAAAAAATAGAATGACATTTTTAGTATACTCTCTTTATGCTTATTTTTTCATCAAATAATTTTACGAAAATATTACAATTATGTTAAATTTAAACTAATTATATTGAAAAAAGTCCGAAATAGTTTATAATGAAAATAAATTTGAAAGAAGAAACAAAGAAACCAATAGTATAATAATTTCACAAAACATATCTGTAAAAATGGAGAAAGGGGAGAAAAATTGGTATCAAAGAATACAAGAGAAACCAAAAGAAACAAAAATCTGAAAGAAAGAGGTATAACATTAATAGCATTAATAGTAACGATAATAGTATTATTAATATTAGCAGGAATATCAATACAGATACTAATGGGAGATAGTGGAATACTAAAGAAAGTGACAGATGCAGCAACAAACACAGATATTGCAGATTATAAAGAAAAACTAGACTTACTAGGAGAAGATTTACTAATTGATGATACAGTAAAGGGAAAAACAAGTGGTTTTTTGGACAGATATAAAGAAAAAATAGAAGGAGACAAAAACTTTGAAAACTCAACAGTAACAAAAGAAGATGATGATTCACTAAGAGTAGAAACAGAAGAAGGGTATGTATTTAAAATAACAGAAGAAGGAGTAGAATATTTAGGTGAAGGAGATGAAGCGACAAAGCCAAGTCATTCAGAAGTGCCCCCATTGGAGAAGGGCAAGACATTATATGCAGATATTGATAATGATGAAAATCATACACCAGATGCAGTAATATATGCCGATTTATCAGTTGGAGGATCAGGAAAATGGGGTAATGATTCGAATGTAACATACTCATATGCGAAGGAAACAGGAACACTTAAGCAATATAAAGTAGTAAACGAGAGTTATATAGGTGATTTTGGAGAGGGGAAAGTTATAGCACCTGTATCAGAAAAAAGTGGCTCTAACAGATACTATGCAATGGCATTGAGTGATGTAGATAATCATCCTCATTATTGGTATTATGCAGCTTATACTGATAAGATAGAAGAATACTCAAATGTAGCACCAACTGACTTTGGAAAAGGAATCACGAATACTAAGACTATGATAGATGCATGGAAGAACAAACAGTATGGTTTACAAAATACAGGAGCAAACAGTTACCCTGATATGTGGGGATTAAGTGGAGTTACAAGTAAATATGATAGTACTTCGAAGTGGTTTGTTCCATCAATCGGTGAATGGGCAGCATTTGCAGATCATTTTAATATTACGGATACAAACTATCAAAATTTAGGACTTAAAGACTTCTACTGGTCATCGTCGCTTTACAGCTCAGATAACGCATGGATCGCTTACTTCTTTTCTGGGGGTTCAGAACCGTATAGTTTGACAGATACTTACTATGTCCGCTTAAGTGTGACTTTCTGATTTTGTAAAAAATCATCAGCTTCAATTTAACGTGAGCGATGTGAAGATAGATTAGGAATTTAAAAGAATGTGAAATTAAAAATGTGTAAATGTAGTTGGCAAATCGTTCAAGAGGAATTAAGTCCAGAAAAATCAGTACAAAAACTTTTCAGGCTAAGAGCAAACCACCCGTTTTATGGGTGGTCATGTTTTTATAAAACTATAATTTACATTATCAGTAAAAGTTAAGCTACCATCATATATGGTTGAACTTTCAGTAGATAGTGGCATTGTTAAAACTACAGGACAAGAATAAATTTCATCTAAATTATTGGTAATTGTTATCATCATACTTAATTTACAAGAAATCGAGTTTAAAGTGATATTACATAATTTTAATAATCTACCATCATAAGATAGACTTGAAATAGTATCTATTAATGTATAATCAGTTTTTATATCTTTATTTATATAGCTTAAAGTTAGTGGATTAGCACAATTATTAAATAGTATTGGTTTATTAAAATCTATTTCGTCTTCAGAAGATGTAGTAAAATCTAAATTAGTTCCAATTTTATTTTCTTCATTATAATTTGTAGTTGCAAAATCATTAATATTTTTATAATACAAGCATGGAGTTCCGTAAATTTGGCTTAAGCAAATATTCTATATTTGATAAACTAACACTTTTTAGAGTATTTTTGCTATTTAAATTATTATCAGCATTATTATTTATAAATATTGCAAAATCGGTATATTGATATAAATCATTTATGGTAAATGATGAATTTGGATTAACTTCTGATTTACAATTTGCACTACTAAAATAAACAATTTTATTTATAGTAAATGGAGATTGTAAATCTGCTGCAAGAACATTTTCTACGTATTTTGAAGATATATATTTGTTTTTGAGTTTCCTAATGGTCACAATACTTAAAAGAATTAGAATTATTACTAACAAAGTAAATGTTAAATAAAAAATAATAAGTTTATTTTTCTTATGCATTTTATTCTCCTTTTTCCCTTTTGTATTATTATATTAAATAATAGTACAAAATATTAATAAAGTCAATTAAACTTTGTAACAAAAAGCATTTTTTGAAATTTTGGTAAACAGACTAATTTTAGAACTTAAATTTACATAAAACCAGGTCAAGTGTAAAAGTAAATTCCAGTTTGAAATCCAAGACTAAACGCCAGTTTTGAGATAAAATGGAAAATTATGTAAAGAAGCAAACACACCTAAATTATAAAAATTAAATGGAATTTTTAGTCCGTCCAAGACTAAATTCCAGTTTTAGAACAAATCTGGAATTTACTTTTAAATTTAAATTTGCTGAGAAACAAAGCACAAAGATAATTGACTTTTCAAGATAAAACGTGTATAATAAATATAGGAAGTGAACATACAGAAATGTATGTTGCCACATAAATGTAACAAACACTACATTGCCTGTCCAAAGCAAAATGTAGTGTTTTTATTTATTCCTTATTTGTCCAAATTATGTATATAATTGTCAATAAGGCTACGTTTAAGGTTACTGAAAACATAAATCCTAAAATTAGGAATAGTAAAAATTCTACCATAAACACCACCTCACTTTCTCATAGCATAAGCTATGTAGTAAAGTGGCAACACACATCTGCTTTTTAATTCACTTCCATGTTGGAATTATACACTAATACGGTTTCAGTTTCAATACTTATTTTAATTTTTTTATTTTATATTTAAAATTCTGCAAGCTATACTATTGCCAATATCAGCTTGTACATAGTTATCCATAGAAACTTCTATGTGAATAACACATCTAATATGCTCGTGATTTCTTCTGTTTTGTTTTTTTGCTCTGAGTGGTTGCTTCATAATATAAAAGACAGCACTTTTGCTATTACCTATAAATGAAACAAGAAAATAAATATATATTATGTCCAAGACTAAATTCCAGTTTTAGGGCAAAGCTGGAATTTACTTTTAAATTTACATAAAATCATATACTGTAACACTTGAAAAAAGCATATTAATATGGTATAATAGCTTTGTTCTAGCTATGTAGCTA
>CAZUHD010000065.1:0-10394 GCA_964620415.1 uncultured Clostridium sp. | reverse complement strand
ACAAAATGAAAATATAAGTGAAGAAAAAAAGTTTTTTGATAATAAGAATTTTTATTTAGAAGAAGGAAAATTATATGTATTAAAGAAAGATACTGAAAGTGAATATATACAAATACCAGGAGATTTTACTAATGTGAAATTTAAATATATTAACATGTTTAATGCAACTGGATATATTTTTTATATAAAAGAAAGTGGAGAAGGAGAAATATTAAGAACAAAATCATTTGGAGAAGAATGGAATAAGGTTGAATTTGATTTTGTTCTAAATGATAATTGTGAGTTTCAGTTTTTGAATCAATTTGATTGCCCTACAGAAGGTTTTTTATTGGTTCCGAATAATGAAAATACAAAAAGCGATTTGTATGTAATAGATGATTTAATAAATGTAGATTTTGTAAAAGTTGATATATCAAATGTAAATGATACAGGAAAAGAACTGCAATATTATAATATGCCCACATATATGGATAGCAGTGGAATTTATGTTGAAATGAAGGTTGGAGAGTATAAAGATGATGCGAACAGTGAAAAATTTATTACAAATTCAACTTTTAACTATAAATGGATAACTGAAAAAGAGTTTTATAGACAGAAAGAGGATGATATAAATAGGCAAAAAGAGTTTGTTGCTTATCATAATAAAAGAGTTGATGAATTGGATGAAACAATATTTGTAAAAGACTTTTCAAAATACAATATACCTAGTAATGATGTAAAAATATCAGAAAATCAAGCAAAGCAAACTGCTCTAAAAGGATTTATAGAAGAGGCTAAAAGATATAGTCGTTATGAGTACCTAATAAATGATGATAATGAAGAAATAAGATTGGAAACTGTTAAAACAAATTCTTTTTTCACAAGAAAATTAGAGGGTAGAATGGAAGATAATCATTACATATATGAATATAGCAAGGGAGAAAATGAAACCTTTTATGCGACAGAAAGGAAAGCTTATGTTGTAAAAAGAGGAGATACTGTATCAGGAGTGGTAGAAATTTATGTTGATGCAACGACAGGACTTATAATAGGCGGAAATGAATATGGAATATAGCAAATTACAAGTTATGCTATTAAGAAAAATAGTAAGTTGTAGAATAAATTAAATATTAAGACTAAAGAGATATTAAGAAATTAGTATCTCTTTTTATGCTCAAAAATAGGATGAATAAAAATCACATAATTGTAATAATCAATAAAGATTATAAAATTTACATATTTTTACTGTTTTTTTGGAGAAACTGTTGTTTCATGTATAAAAAAATTAAGGCTAATTATATATTGAAATTATAGAAAATCTATTGTATAATTTTTGCTATAAAAGAAGGAAGAAGGATACTTATGGGAAAACATGAGCAAGAAGAAAAAATAAATAAAAAAACGATTATATTATTAATTATCTTGTTAATAGTTATTGTTACCATATTAACAGCTATTTATATATATTTTTCTAGTGATATAATAAAAAAAGAGGTCTATATAGAATTAGGAAAAAATGAAGTGAAAATTGAGGACTTTGTAGGAAATAAAAGATATGAAAAAAATTCGACTTTTGTTACTGATATGTCAACAATAGATTTTAGTAAAACAGGTGAACACCAAATAAAAATTAAACATAAAAATAAAATCTATGAAACTACTTTAAAAATACAAGATACAACACCACCAGAAGTCAAGTTTAAAGATATTGAAAAACCAATAGGTTATGAAATAAATCCAGAAGATTTTATAGAATCAAAAGAGGATAAAAGTGAAATGACAGTAGAATATCAAAAAGAGGGAGATTTTGATTTACAAAATATTGGTAAATACATAGTTGAAGTTGTTGTAAAAGATGCTAGTAACAATGAAACTAGGAACAAATGTAATCTTGAAATAACTTATATTGTTAAAAATTTAAAAATAGAATTAGGAAATAAGATAACAGTTCAAGACATCATTTTTGATGAAAGATATTATAATCTTATTACAGCTGAGCAAATAGAAGAAATAAATAATTATGGTGTTGGAGAATATGAATTAAAAACAAACCTTGAAGGAGTGGAGTATATAACCAAAATTACTGTACAAGATACTCAAGCACCTACACTTATTTTAAAGGAAGTAAAAAAATATAAAGATCAACCTGTGAAACAAGAGGATTTTATTGAAACAATTTCTGATGCATCAGAATATACAGTTAATCTTTTATCAGAACTAAATACAGGAACAATTGGTGATAAAGAAATTAAAATTGAAGCAATAGATAAATATAATAATAAATCTGAACAAACTACAGTGCTACATGTTGTAGAAGATAAAGAAGGTCCAGTATTTTCTGGACTTAAAGAGATAAATGTAGCGAAAAACGCGGCAATTGATTATAATGAAAATGTTTCAGCAAATGATGAAAAAGATGGAAAATGTGAATTTTCAGTAGATTCAAGTGCGGTTAATTTATCTGTTACAGGAACATATTTTGCAACATACACGGCGACTGATAAATCTGGAAATACAACAAGTGAAAAAAGAAAAATAGTAGTAGCTTCAGATGAAAATGATGTAAATTCTTTAGCAGATGATGTTATATCAAAATTAGGAATAAATTCTATGAGTGCAGCTGATAAATCATTAGCACTTGTTAGATGGTCTCAAAATACTATAAAATATGGACATACATATCAAAATGTTAGAAATGTCTCAAAGGCAGCATATTATGCACTTTCAAAGCATGTCGGTGACTGTTTTGGGATAGCTTCAGCTATGAAAATATTATTAACGAGAGCAGGGGTAGAAAACATAATGGTACATTGTACAGATGACTCTCATTATTGGAACATGGTTAATGTTGGTCGGATGGAAACATATTGACGGAACAAAGAATAATGGACATTATCCTATAGCATTAATGAATGATAAAACAAGATATGATACTTTACAATTTTTACATGCACGTGATTGGGATAGAAGTGCTTATCCAGTAGCAAATTAAAAAGGAGATGCTTATTTGATGAAAGAATTAGAATATCCATTTGATAGTGATTATATTTTAAAAAAGAAAAAATCTTTGAAAAGACAATTATTAGAACAAGATAACTTATTAGAAAAGAAAATTGCTATTTTAGGTGGTTCAACAACTAATGATATAAAATTAATACTAGAATTATTTTTATTAAATTATGGAATTAAGCCAGTATTTTATGAATCTGAATATAATCAATTTTATCAAGATGCGGTATTTGGAAATGAAGAGCTAGATAATTTTAAGCCAGATATAATTTATATTCATACTACAAATAGAAACATTACAAAATATCCGAATGTTTCAATGGAAGGTAAAGAAATTGAGGATATGATGGAAGAGGAGTATCTAAAGTTTACGAATGTATGGGAAAATTTAACTAAAAAATTTAATTCAGTAATTATTCAAAACAATTTTGAGTACCCATATTATAGACTATTAGGAAATAAAGATGCTAGTAGCAAATATGGAAAAATAAATTATATAACAAAACTTAATATGAAATTTTATGAATATGCAGAAAACCATGATAATTTTTATATTAATGATATAAATTATCTATCTGCAAGTTATGGATTAGATAAATGGTTTAATGAATTTTATTGGTATATGTATAAATATGCTTTGGAAGTACCTGCGATTCCAACACTTGCATTTAATATAGCAAAAATTATTAAATCAATTTATGGGAAAAACAAAAAAGCATTTGCATTAGATTTAGATAATACATTATGGGGTGGAATTGTTGGAGATGATGGAGTAGAAAATATAGTAATCGGACCAGAAGTTCCAGAAGGACAAGTTTTTTCAGAATTCCAAAATTACTTAAAGGAACATAAAGATATAGGAGTTATCTTAAATGTTGTATCTAAAAATGAAGAGGAAAATGCTATAGCTGGTTTAAATCATGAAGAAGGGATTTTAAAACCAGAAGACTTTGTAAGTATAAAAGCAAATTGGAATCCTAAAAATGTAAATATTCAAGAATTAGCAGATGAATTAAATATAGGTGAAGATAGTTTCGTTTTTGTAGATGATAACCCAGCGGAAAGAAAAATTGTAAAAGAAAATATAAAAGGAATTGCTGTACCAGAATTAGATGTTCCTGAAAATTATATAAAGATGATAGACAAGCAGGGATATTTTGAAGTAACAAATATCTCAAAAGAAGATACGAAAAAAACGAAAATGTATAAAGAAAATGCTGAAAGAGCTAAAAAAATGAAAGAATTTACCAATTATGAAGATTATTTATATTCATTAGAAATGAGAGCAGAAATAAAAAGCTTTGTTCCATTATACACGGCACGTATTTCCCAATTAACAAATAAAAGTAACCAGTTTAATTTAACAACTAAAAGATACTCTCAAGCAGAAATAGAACAAACTGGAAAGAGTAATAAATATATAACATTATATGGAAAACTGGAAGATACTTTCGGAGATAATGGAATTGTATCAGTTGTAATTGGAGAAAAAAAAGGAAAAGAATTACATATTGATTTATGGATTATGAGTTGCAGAGTTTTGAAAAGAGATATGGAATTTGCGATGATGGATACATTAGTAAAAAAATGTAAAGAGCAAGGAATAGAAACAATTTACGGATATTATTATCCAACAGCTAAAAATAAAATGGTAAAAGATTTTTATAGTTTACATGGATTTGAAAAGATAAAGGAAAATGAACAAGGAGATACAATTTGGAAAATTGATGTAAGTAAATATAAAGAAAAAAATAAAGTAATTAAAGTGGAGGAGTAAGATGAACAAAGAAGAAATATATCAAAGATTAAATAAAGTATTTCAAGATGTTTTTGATGATGAAGAAATAAATGTTAATGAAGAGACAACTGCAAATGATATTGAAGACTGGGATTCATTAGAACATATTAATTTAATTGTAGCAGTTGAAAAGGAATTTGGAATTAAGTTTAATATGAATGAAGTAACAAGCATGAAGAACGTAGGAGAGATGGTAGCAATAATTGAAGAAAGAGTAGGATAATAAAATGGAATTAACTTCTATTAGTTTTTTAGCATTTTTAGTTGTTTTAGTGGTATTATATTATACAATTTTTAGAAAAAAGCAGTGGGTAGTACTATTACTTGCAAGTATTATTTTTTTAGTAATGTCTTCTACTAAATTGTATGTACTTCTTTATGTTTTGTATGGATTTATTGTAACATATTTTGGTGCTATTCTAATTGATAAATGTCAAGATGAAAAGAAAAGAAAAATAACAAGAACAATATTTGTGATACTTGCATTGGTAACACTTGTGGGATTGAAGTATACAAACCTTTTTGGAGTTACAGTAGAATTTATAGCAAAATCTGTTGGCATAAATTTTGTGTGGAATATGGTATCATTTTTAGCACCAATTGGAATTTCATATTATACAATAATTTCAATTGGATATTTATTAGATGTATATAGAACAGCATATAAACCACAAAAAAATCCATTTAAATATCTAACATTTATGATATTTTTCCCTCAAATGACTAGTGGACCATTTAATAGATATGGTGAAATGAAAGAAGAATTATATAATAATCATGAATTCAAAATTCAAAACTTGACTTGCGGAATTCAGAGAATTATGTGGGGCTTTTTTAAAGTACTTGTTATTTCAGAGAGAATGGGAACAATTTGTAATACAATTTATGGGGATTTAGATAAATATAATGGGTTTTATATAATTGTTTCAGCATTGTTTTATACTATCCAGTTATACTCTAATTTCTCTGGATGTATAGATATATCTTTAGGAACGACGAAAATGTTAGGAATTAGAATGCCAGAAAATTTCAGACAACCTTTCTTTTCTAAAACAATGGCTGAGTTTTGGCGTAGATGGCACATAACCTTAGGAACATGGTTTAAAGATTACACTTTTTATCCAATGTTAAAAACAGATTTTGTACAAAATTCAATTAAAAATTGTAAAAAACTATTTGGGAAAAAATGGGGTAAAAAAATACCAACATATTTAGCTATGTTAGTATTATGGATAGCTATTGGTATTTGGCATGATGGTGCATATCATTTTATATTAGCATCTGGAATTATTCAATGGTTCTATGTTGTTTTTGGTGAAATTATAGCACCTGCAATTGAATATATAAATATTAAGCTTAAAGTAAATTCAAAAGGGAAAATATATGGAATATTACAACATATAAAAGTATTTTTATTATTTAGTTTTTCTTTAATTTTCTTTAGAGCAAATAGTATATCTGAGGGAATTAACATTATAAAAGCTGGATTTAAAAAATTCAATCCAGAGATTTTTACAAATGGAGCATTGTATTCTTTAGGTTTAAGTAAAGCTAGTTTTTGGGTTGGAATAATATCAATTATAATATTATTTGTAGCAGATTTTTATAAGCAAAAACAAGAAATAGAAAATAAGGAATATAAACCTTCTTACATAGTATGTTTTCTCCTATTTTTTACAGTGCTATTATTTGGATGCTATGGAATAGGTTATAATGCATCTGACTTCATATATGGGAATTTTTAAAGGAGGAGATTTGTAATGAAAAAATTAAAAATATTTTTTATGATCGTTATTTTTCTTATTACATTCTTCTTAGTAAATCGACTGGTAGAGCCCAAATATAGTACAGACTTAGAAGAAGGCAGTATGACATCTGCATATTATAAAGAAGACAAAAATCACGAACTAATTATTTTAGGGGATTGTGAAGTATATGCAAATATTTCACCAATGGTTATGTATGAAGAGCAGGGAATAACAAGTTATGTAAGAGGCAATTCTAGGCAAATGATGTGGCAATCATATTTTATTCTAGAAGAGACTTTAAAATATGAAAAGCCAAGAACAGTATTGCTTAGTATTGGTGGAATGAAAAATTCAGAGGAAGAAGAAGCATATAACAGATTATGTATTGATCAGATGAAATGGTCTAAACAAAAAGTAGACATCATAAAAAATTCATTAACAAAAGATGAAAGTTTTTTATCTTATGTATTTCCAGTTTTGAGGTATCATGATAGAATAACAGAATTAAGTAAAGAAGATTTCTACTATTTCTTTAAAACAAAACAAAATACATATAATGGATTTTTAATAAATAAGGAAATAAAACCAGTACAAAATTTACCAGCTAAACAAAAGTTAGCAAATTACAAGTTTTGTGATAAAAGCTATGAATATTTAGATAAAATAACAAATTTGTGTAAAGAAAACGATATAGAATTGATACTTGCAAAAATGCCTGCAGCATATCCTTATTGGTATGATGAATATGAAAAGCAAATTGTAGATTATGCAAAAAATAATAATTTAAAATATATAAATTTTATTGACAAAACAGATGAAATTGGTATAGATTATAAACAAGATACATATGATGCAGGACTTCATTTAAATTTAACAGGTGCTACAAAATTAAGTAAATATCTAGCACAAGTTTTAAAAAATGAGAGTAATAGGATTACAGACTTTCGTCAAAATGAAGAAATAAATCAAATTTACTCTAAAAAACTAGAACAATACAAAGAAGTTATAAAATGAAAGGTAGGAATTAATTATGAAAAAAGTACTTATAGCAGTTATTGTAATTATTATTGTGGCAGTTATAGCTTTCGCTTTAATTAATAGAGATAAGGATGAGAATACAGTAAATAATGAAGCAGATATAGCAGAAGAAACTGTATCTTCTGAAAATACATCGTCAGATGGAATTAATGAATATTTATTTACAGTAAATGGAAAAACAGTAGCTATTAATGAAGAGATGAATACTCAAAAATTTGGGGAAGAAAGTAATGTATATGAAGTTCCAAGTTGTGCTTTTGAAGGAAATGATAAAATATATGAATATGACGGTTTTGAGGTTGAAACTTATGAAGATGGGGAAGTAGAAAAAATTTATTCTATTTATTTTACAGATACAAAACAAAAGACAAGCGAAGGAATTTGTGTAAGTGATAGTTATGAAAAAATGGTAGAAACATATGGAGAAGAGTTTGAAAATGATAATACCCAATATACATATACAAAAGATAATACGTGTTTAGAATTTATAGTTGAAAATGATGTTATTACAAGTATAAAATATGTTTTAAAAACAGATTAAATAGAGATGGCTAGTACAAGTTACTAGTCATCAGTTTATTTTAGGGCAAAACATTTAGTAGTAAGTGATTTAAGATAAATGTAAAATAACGCAATATCTCATTTTAAGAAAATTTATTTTATGAAATTAACATAAAGTATTGACAAATTTATGTAAAAATGTTATAGTATAAAAGAAGTCTAATTGATTATAAAAGTGTTAAGTGTACTGCTTGTACCTCTCTTAACTGGATAGTTATTTTTTCTAGTTCTTGTTTTTAAATTGATAATTTAGATTAAATGAATTTTTTTCAAAGTAAAATGTTAATATCCTAATTTGAATCATTAATTTATAACTTCAATTTTTTAAATTAAAAATCATAAAAATTTTTAATAAAAAGGGGTGATTAAAAAAATCAATATGTATAATTTTATTAAATATTTAAAAATTTTATAATATAGGAGGAGATTGTAAATGGATAATGAAAAACTTACAATGAAGGATGATATTATGTTTAAATACTTTTTTAGTAAAAAAGAGAATGAAAAATTCTTACGAAGCTTTTTGAATGTAATATTAGAAAATAAGTATAAAATAAAAAAAATAACATTTGATTCAAATTTCGAGCAAACATTAAAAGAAGAAAAATATGGAGTACTAGATTTAGACTTAGAACTAAAAAATGGAAAAATAATAAATGTCCAAATGCAAATAGGAAAGAAAAAGAATATAGAAAAAAGAGTAGCATTTTATGCAGCAAAAAGGATAGTAGAACAAGAAGATAAATTAGATAAAGTAATTATAATAACAATATTAAAAGATGGTTTTATAGATGCACCAGAATATGTATCAAGATCAGTAACCAGAATAAAAAGTGCAGGAGGAGAACGATATATTGAAATAGATGATGGTATACAATATATCTATATTGAATTAGATAAATTTAGAAATCAAGAAGTAAATATGGATGAGGAAATAAATCAATGGCTAAGCTTCATTGACATGGAAAATAGCGATAGATTAGATATAGCAATAGAAAAAAATGACGAAATAAAAGAGGCAAAAATGGAATATGATAATCTACCAGACAGGGAATTAGAAAGATTAGAAAACATAAGATTATTTAATTCATTAGAGTATGGAGAAACTTTTGAATTAGGAAGACAAGAAGGAGAAAGAACTGCTAAAATTGATATTGCAAAAAAATTATTACAAAAAGGACTATCCAAAAAAGAAATTTTAGAATTAACAAATTTAACTGAAAATGAAATTGATAAATTAGAAGGAGACATAACTGTTTAAATAAAAATAAAATATAGTTGTGAATTTTAATTAAAAATGCTTCCAATAAAAAATGATTAAAATAAAAAGTTATCCCATTAACATCAAGAAAAGATAATAAGAAATTTGAATCGATAAATAGATTATCAGATTTTTTACAAAATAAAATATATAACTTAAAAAGGAGAGTCGCTAGAACTCTCCAAAATCATTTAGACTCCCGTTTTACTACAAAAAGTAGTAGAGGGCTTAAGTTAAATATATTCTAACATATAATATTTAACTTGTTAAATGTAAAATTCAATGTAGATTTGATAAGAAAATTCAAAGTTAAATTGATAGAAAAATATAACATAGAAACGAAACTTTTGAAGCTAATTTTGTTATTATAGTAAAATAATTAATATTAGTAAATGCTAAAATGAATTGATAAATCAAGCATTGACAAATATTAATTATTTTACATATTTATTACTAAGAGCTTTATAAGTTATTGCAAAAGTTAATAGTATTTAATCAATTTTATTTTGAATTATTCTATCAATTTAATATTGAATTTTACACAAAAAATGTATGTAGAATCTTTTAAAAATAATGGCATTGATAAGTTAAAAAGCATAAAATCAAAAATAAAAATGATATATAAAGTAGGTATATAAATTTCAAAATTTTAAAGAATTGAGTTAAAGCTGATCATATAGGATTTATCTAAAAAAGCAGGCTTTTTACAACCCATTTTTTGATTTTTAAGTGGCAAACTCGGGCTATACATCCTTTCTTTTTTCAAGATAAAGACGACAAAAAAATCAACCTTTTACAGTTGATTTATTAATGCTTTAGCTTGGTGCGAGAATTTTACTTAAATTGGAGCTTCCAATGAGAATCGAACTCATGACCCCAGCCTTACCATGGCTGTGCTCTACCTACTGAGCTATGAAAGCAAAATTTATTATATTATATAGCATAATAAGTTAAAAATCAATATAAGGTTCAAAATAAATTATACTTTTTTAATCAAAAC
>CAZUHD010000064.1:0-10397 GCA_964620415.1 uncultured Clostridium sp. | reverse complement strand
ATGATTTAGTTGATTTAATTGAATTAAAAAATAAAACAAAAGATGATTTAGAAATTAAAAATATCAATTTGCATATGACATTTTTAGGAAATCCAGGGACAGGGAAGACAACTGTTGCAAGAATTGTAGCAGAAATGCTTTATAATTTAAAATATATTAAGCAAAATAAATTAATAGAAGTATCAAGTAAAGACCTGGTTGCAGAATATGTTGGTCAAACTGCCTCAAAAACAAATGCTGTAATACAAAAAGCCTTAGGCGGAGTCCTATTTATAGATGAAGCATATAGTTTAGCTTCTGGTTCAGGTCAAGGAAATTCTTTTAATGAAGAAGCAATAGCCACTTTAATTCAAGCAATGGAAAATTATAGAGATAATTTAGTAGTAATTTTTGCGGGTTACACTAAAGAAATGCAAAATTTTTTAAATGCAAATTCTGGTATAGTTTCTCGAATTGGCTATAGCGTTGAATTTGAAGATTACACGCCAGATGAATTAATTCAAATATTTAACCAAATGATGGGAAAATCTGGCTTTATAGTAACAAAAGAAGCACAGGAAAAGGTAAAAGAAATTATAGATGAATTTAAAAATACTAAAAACTTTGGTAATGCTCGTTTTGTAAGAAATATTTACGAAAAAACTATTCTAAAGCATGCATCAAATACTAAAGACAAAAAAAGCAAAAAAATTCTTAAAACTATTACCAAAGAAGACATTAGTACAGAAAATTTATTGAAAATGTAATTTTAATTATACAAAGCAAAAAAACACTATATTAAATTAATATTGTTTGAAGCAGATAAATGCGAACAATTTAAAATTCATATAGTGTTTTTATAATTCTATTATATTTTAGTCAACTTTAATTTCTATCATTTTGTCTTTTAGTTCTTTTTCGATATTTTGTAATTCAACTTCAGCTTCTTGACGTTGTTTTCTTCCATTTTCATGGATTTCTATTACCTTATCAAGAGTTTCAATAATATCTTGGTTAGTTTTCTTCAATGTTTCAACATCTACTATGGCTTTTTCAGATTCTTGGGCAACCTCAATTGAGCCTTGTTTTAATAATTCACTGTTTTTCTGAAGCATATCATTTGTTAAATTTGATACAGCTTGTTGAGCTCCTAATGCTTGTTTTGCATTATTAAGACCTAAAGCTAATACAATTTGATTTTTCCATAATGGAATGGTATTATTTATAGAACTTTGGATTTTCTCAACTAATTCTGCATCATTATTTTGTAATAAGCGAATTTGTGGAGCCATTTGAATTGCTATAATTCTTGTTGTTTTTAAATCATAAATTTTCTTTTCAAATCTATTAATCGCATTTTCCATATCACTAACTTTTTGTGCATCTAATTGTTCTCCACTTTCCTGAGCCTTCTTTAGTAACTCAGGTAAAACAACATTTTTTAATTCTTCCAACTTTTTATCACCTGCAATTATGTATAAAGATAATTCCTTAAAATACTCTAAATTTTTTTCATACATTGTATTTAGAATAGTAATATCTTTTAATATTTGTAATTTGTGATTTTCTAATTGTTTTTCAATGCTATCAATATTTGTTTCGATTTTATTGTATTTTGCCATTAAAGTATTTAATTCTTTTTTAGCATTATAGAAAAATTTTGCTAAACCTGATTTTGAAGCACCAATATCAGCATCAAAGCTTTTAATTTCTCCTACTAAATTTGCTAATAAATCTCCAACTTCGCCTGTGTTTTTTGTTTTTACACCTTCTAAAACACTATCTGAAAATTGTGAAATTTTAGTTTGAGCTTTTGCTCCATATTGTAAAATCTGTGTTGAATCTGTAACATCGATCTTTTTGTTAAAATCATCAATTGCATCTTTTTCCTCTTGAGAAAGCAAATCATAATTTAATGATTGTTCAATTTTTTCGTTAGAAACTTGACCTTTTGTAGCTTCTACCTCATCTACAATGTTCGTCATTGTAGGCTCTTTCTTTTCTTCTTTAGCAACCCCCAATTGTATTTCTTCCATTTTTAACACCATTCCTTTCCATGATAAGTTTTAAAAATATTGTTTCATTAAAAAATATATATTAGCTATTAGATAAATACTCAATTAACTTATTGTAAATATCCATTTTTAAACTTGTAACAGTACTTGTTACACTTTGTGGTACACCTATACCAAATTTTGAAACATCATAGTTGCCACCTGTAATACCTGTTCTAAAGCCATATTTTTCCCAAGCAATCTTTTGAATTTCTGGATCTTCAAAGGCTTTATAAAATATATTGCCATTCTCCGTAAAGGATGAAATACAATGTGAATTCCAAATAGTTGGTGTTGGATATAAAATTCTAATATTATCTTTTACTTGTTCAAATCCGTCTGGGTTTGAATTTGCAAAATCAATTATAGATTTTTCATAATCAACTATCATTGGTTCTCCACCCATACCAGTTTTTAAATATCTTTCAAACAGGTCAGCAGGAGTATTATTCATATATCCTGATTTGATGTAAAAATCTTTTAACTTTGGTAAGTTGTCTTGAACATTTTTTTCTGTTACTTGACTTTCGCATAAGATAGATAATAATAATCCATAATAAGTAGCTCCTGGGGAAGATGTAACTGGATCTGTGGATGCAATATTTATATTTCCATATAATTGATTTAATCCTATATCTACCCATTTTTTGCCGTCTAAAATATATTGCATTAATTTTTGCATGTCTGTTATATAATAAACTCCATCTTGTTCAGTAACAATATTTTCTTTTATTAAGGCATCTACAACCTCTGCCCAACTATATATTACTATTGGAGTATTTAGAGTTAGACCTCCTTGAAGAACGGTATATCTATCTGCCTCTCCTTTTTGTTTATCTGGAGCTAATTTATAATAATCATAAAATCTTTGGTCAGAAGAAAACATCACATCATATGGAGTTCCATCTTCTCTAACAAGTGGATTTATGATTAATTTTCCATTGCTCCAAGAATCGTAAACTACATTAAGCTTGTACTTTTCTCTCATAATTCTAACGACATCTTCATCAGCAATAAAATCTTCTTTTCCTCCACCTGTTGCGACATAAATCGTTGTTAATTCTTTATCAGAAACTTCTCCGTTTTGTGAAACATCACCATTACTACTAAATATCTTTATTCCAATAATTACTAAAATCAAAATTACAAAAATTACAATTCCTATAATTTGCTTCTTTTTCAAATCTTATTCCTCCTTTTTTTTAAAATCTTCGCTTGTATCATAGCCATCAGCTTTAAGCATTGACTCAAAAACTTTCATTTCTGCATCTATATCAACCATATCTGCTTGGTATAAATTAGAAAGCTGATTTTTAAAAGCATTATTAATTTTTTCTATCATGCTTTCAGTTTGATTCATAAACTTTTTCCCATCTTCGCTTGAAAGACCTTGATTTTCTATTTCATCATACTTTTTTAAAATGCTTAGAGTAACAGGTAAATAATAATCAAAAAAATTATTCATTTTTTTAAATTTTTCTGGTTTCTTTTCAATTGTTTTTATCATTCTATTTACTGTATCGACTATTTCTCGTATATTATTTTTTAACTTAGTGCTATCAACTTTTTTTTCCATATCTAGTATTTGCTTGTTTTGATTCTTAGCTTCGTTTAACGTATCATACATTTTTTTATTTTGTTCATCTACTTCATCTTGTTTTTTATTGTGAAGTAAAAGTTCTCCTGCACCAAAGGCACATACACCCATTGTTAAAGATGGAACTAATCCAACTGATAATGCTAAATATGGGACTGCAAAAAATACTCCTCCGAATTATAGCAGATACTAATGATGAATTTTTCATTATACAAATTTCCTTTCTGAATTTTATATTAATTATAACCCCTAACTTCTTTGAATGCTTTTACTAAGTCTGTTTTACCATCAAAAACCTTACCATTTGACATATTTGCAATTTCGCTTAATTGAGATTCCACAGCATCTCCAAACATTATCGAATATATAGGAATTTGCATGTTTACTTTTTTAAAGTCTTGGTTTAAATCTTCAAAAACTCCTATATTTCCTTGCCCATCTGTCATTAATACAATTGAAACATTATATTTGTTTGTATCTTCATTTTTTAAAACTTGTAGTGCTTTTTGACATGCATAATATAAAGCTGTTGATCCATTAGATTCATATGTATTTATGCTTTTTAATAGCTCAGCTGTTTGAGTTCCATTTTTTGCAGACCAAATTTCATTTACATCTGTATTAAAAGGTATTACATCTATTTTATCATTTTCTGCAAATTGTATAAAGTCGTTTGTAGCTTTGTCTGTTAAAATATAATCCATTGCAGATTTTAATTGCTCTTCTCCATCGCCTATCATACTACCAGAATAATCTAAACAGAATACTACATGAACTGGCTTTCTCAATTCTTCTTGGTATAAATTTAAAGCTAATTTAATAACTTCGGTGTTTGGATATTTTATTGGGGAAATATATTTACTTGTATCTATTCCCCAATCTGGATTAAATACAGTTTTATCTACATTATAAGAAATTCCACCATACCAAGTTCTTTTTCCTTCTTCCTGTAATAATTTTTGTCCTTCATTACTTAAAATATAAGATTGAATATCTGTAAAAATAGCTTTTTTCCCATCATCTTTATTATCTATGTATGCAAATGGGCTATCTGAAATTGAAACTCCATCAACTGGATAAATTGCGTATAAAGGTTCTTCTCCCCTTTTTTGTAATTTTTTATTAATATCAATTATTGAAGATTCATAAGCTACAACCGCTTCGTAATTACCATTTAAAAATAATTCTTCTAAGAATTCTTCATCTCCAGATGATCTTTCCATTCCTGAAAATAGTATTTTTAAATTTTCCTTTAATTCTGCATCTTCTAGGTGCTCTTTTGTTAAAACTTCTGGATTTCCAGCTAGTGTTGATAACATTCCTAAGTATGCAGAAGCACCGCTATTTGTAACAGTTGGATTTGACATACTAAATTTTAATTTTCCATCTTGAATAGCTTTTACTATATCTCTAGTATAAACTGTATTGTTAATAAATCCAAGTTCTTCTGCTTTTGATTTTTTAATTCCAAAAATTACTGGACTGATGTTTGTACATTTGGAATTTGTCATTGTTACAGAACTATCTAACATATAGCCCCAAATGGAATTTGAAAGCCATACAGCATCATATTTTTTTCCACTATTCAATTCTTGCATTATTTCTAATGTTCCAGCATATTCAAATTCAATGTCATATCCTTTTTCATTAGCATAATTTGTTACTATGTCTTCCAAATTTTTATTTTCTTGACTTGCAATAATTTTAAATGTTTCATCAGTTTCTATTTCTTTGTTGTTTATATTTGTTGTTTTGTTTGATTTTTCCGAAATGACAAAGAATATTGATGCTAATGTCAATATTATCAAAATGCTAAAAAAAATAATAAATATGGATGTGCTTTTATTTTTGTTCAATTTTTTTCTCCTCTCTTTTGTTTTTTACATTATACAATTTTATAAAGAATTTATCAATAGTTTTTGTTATTAATACAGGACAAAATAATGAAATTTTTCTATTACACATTTCAAATTTAGTATATTCAATTAAAAAATTTAAATTTAAAAGTAAATTCCAGTTTTGCCCTAAAACTGGAATTTAGTCTTGGACGGACTAAAAATTCCATTTAATTTTCATAATTTAGGTGTGTTTGCTTCTTTACATAATTTTCCATTTTATCTCAAAACTGGCGTTTAGTCTTGGATTTCAAACTGGAATTTACTTTTACACTTGACCTGTTAGAAATAAAACATTATTCTAAATATAAGAACTTTGTATATGATAGAAAAAAGAAACTATTAGCAAGCATTAGATAAAAAATAAATATTGTTTATATAGGAGAAAATTATATGAAAAAATTTTTAATTATAGTATTTATAATAATATCTATTATAATTTTTATAGGAGCAACAGTATTTTCAATATATAAATTTAAAGTCTTTAATCCGATTTCTTCTTGCTTCGGAATGCTACAAATATTATTTACAGATAAAGAATATACAGTAGTTCAAAAAAATCCATATAAAGTAGTTTTATCTAAACCTGGAATGTTTGAAAAATATATGTCCAATTTAGGTTTTTATGAAATTAAGGAAAAACAGATGGGAGCTGACCATGTATATAGTAACGGAAATGACGAACAAAGAGTTTATAGAAGAACAAATAGATATTATTCAATTGGAATTTGGGATAATACTTATTAACTTTAGGTACTAAGATATATGAAACCATACATCTTAGTACCTAAAAGAGTATATTTTATGCGACTTTTATTCCTGTATCAATAACTTCTTGAATAAAAGGTGTAGTTACATTTTTGTAGTCTTCAATTCTAATTATATGTGGTTCAATTCTATAATCGATACCTTTTCTCATTTTCATAAGTTCCAATAACATTTATTCTGTCAATATAACTATCTAAGCTGTTTTTTATATTTTCTAAATCTTGTGCATATGGTAACTTTTCAATTATTCTAAATAGTTTTTCCTCTCTACATTCAAATAATGTGTTTAATATGGTTTCTTTTTTTATTTCCATCTCTGACATATTCACTTGCCTCTAATATTGATTTGATAGTAGTATAACGTGCTCTTTTACATTTGTCAGCCTCTTGTGGTAATTTTTTAAATATTTAATTGCGTATAACTGATAATTTGATTTCATTATTAGAAAAGATAGTTTCTTCTATAATTTCTATGGACTTAATTGTGTCATTAAAACTTACATTTTTTGAGTATTCATGCTTTTCAGAATAATCTAACCACAGCCTATTTAAAAACGAATTATTTTCTAAAGTTTGAATTGTTTCTTTTATATTTCTTAATTCAACTATACTATTTCTAGCTGAAAAAGTCCTAATAATAGCCTTTGATAAAATTTCTTTATCTATGCTATCCCATTTATAATTAACAAAAAAATACAAATCGTAGTAATCTTTCATTCTGCTATTTGTTAGTTTTCTTTCTAATATTGACTGTAATTTTTCGGCAATAATAGTTTCTTGATTGTAAGATAAAATGTCTATGTATGAATTATCAAACAGTTTTTTATACTTATATTCAATTGCTTTAGGAGTAATTACATCGCCAGTAGAAATATCAATATGAAATTTTACTTTTATATTTTCATATATTCCAGTTATTTTGAATTTATATCCACTATAATATTCTTCTTGTTTTATATCTTCAATTTTCTCTATTATAAATGACACATTATCTCCAATATCAATATTTAAAATTTCATTTAAAATATTTAATAATTCTTCTTTTTCTAAATTAATTCCTGTTACATTTGCATCAATATCCATAGTAGTTCTTAAATTAATTCCCATAATAGAAGATAATAGTAATCCACCTTTTATAATAAAATTTTCTCTATATTTAGATTTAGACAATCTTTCTAATATTCTTTCAAACATATAATTTTGTAGTACTTGTTGAACTGATATATTATTTTCTTTTGCTATGTTTTTTGCCTGATCTTTTAAAGATTTTGTATTTTTTATCATATAATCCACTCCATTACTATTTCTAATTGTTTAGTACATCTTAGTTTTTTTGCATATTCATATATTTTGTTTATATCTGCTTTATTATTTTTAATGATGTTTCTAATAAATTTATTACTTTGCTCCTTGTCTATACCTGTATTTCTACCTTTAATAATATCACATATTGTTCTTTCAACATTGTAAGACTTAACATTAAATCCATGTGGAGTTTTTACTGTAATAACTCCCATATTAAGTAGTTCTTTTTTTATATAATGAACTCTAATATTAGCTGGAAATCTTTGTTTATTATAGCCACTATATACTGTTACATCTACTTTATCTGGTGTTCTTTCAGTTTCTCCTAAAAAGTACATTGCGGTATTATAAGAAAAAATAGCATTACTATTTTTCATTTGAAATATATAAAATTCATCTTCTAGCATATTACTCGAAATAAAGATTCCTTTTCGTACTCTTTCAATAATACCACTTTCTTCAATTTGCTTTATATGTATTCTATGAATACCACTTTCTTCAATTTGCTTTGTTGTAATTATTCCATTATTTTGTTCTAGAAGTTTTTTGATTTTTTCTTCCATAATATCACCTCTTTACAATTGTACTTATATTATATCATATTTAAGTACGATTGTAAAGACAATTAATTTAATAAATTGAAATCAATTTCTTTTTTTAGTCCCAAATTCTCTAATATATTGCATTGTTCTTCAGTAATATTTTTTACGGTTCACACTAGTAATTCTCTAGACCTTGAACTTGCAACATGGCACATTTTTGCATATTCATAATTAGTATCTATTAACCATTCTTCTCAATTAGTACCAGCACCCTTTTTTCATTTGATACTAGCATTATACTATCAAAAGTTTGTCCTTTACTATATTATCATGAAATATCTCGCTTCCCATATTTTTAGGAGTTAGGATGTTTTATACAGTACGAAAAGATAAATATGATGGGATAGAATGTTATGTTTTTAGAAGAGAAAATAAAAATAGTTATTTTGATGTGTGGATAGATAAAACTACTTATAATGTTTTAAGGACAGTTGAAGTTTCAAATAATAATCACTACAGAGAAATTAAATGGTATTTAGATGAAGATATAGATGCTTCCGCTTTTGAAACAGAATTATACAAGGATTATGAAAGAAATTATAATGAGAAGGAGATAAATTAGATCAAAGGATTAGGGGATGAAGAAATTTTTAAATACACTAATTGCTATGCTAATAATTATATTTAAATTTAAAAGTAAAATCCAGATTTGTTTTAAAACTAGAATTTAATCTTAGAGAAAAATTAACTTTAGGTACTAAAATATATGAAAACATACATCTTAGTACCTAAAAGAGTATATTTTATGCGACTTTTATTCCTGTATCAATAACTTCTTGAATAAAAGGTGTAGTTACATTTTTGTAGTCTTCAATTCTAATTATATGTGGTTCAATTCTATAATCGATACCTTTTCTCATTTTCATAAACTCAACTTCCTCATCTATAATAGTATCCTTAAACTTATCAATAACTATAGCCATATCAATATCACTATCTTCATTTTCTCTTCCTTTAGCATAAGAGCCAAATAATATAATTGCTTCTACAGGATATTTATCACAAATTGCTTTTGCATACCTTAAAACAATATCCTTAATTTCTGAATTTATTGTTTTTTTATTCATCTTTTCCTTCACCTTCTTTCTTTTCTTCAGAATTTATATTGTCAATTAGCCAATTTCTTATGATATTAATTTTATCTATGCTTTTTTCAGTATACTCTTTACTGCATAAGTTATAGAAACTGTTTTTATAATCATCATATCTTCCATCTATATTAAATCTTGTTATTTCATTTAAATAATTTTCTTTCTCTTCAGTTATATCTATTCCAATTTTATCTAAAAGGTATAACAAGTCATGGCTTTTTGGAGCATAAGGTGCATTTTTATTTTTTTTCGCATATAATGACTTTAATAGTTTTTCAATTACTAAATGCCCTACAAACAAACTCCAAGTATATTTTCCACCTTCAAATAGCAACTTCATAGTTTTATAGTCATTGTTTGATGCGTTTAGACAAAAACTCATCAAATTTATATTATAACATCTTTATAATAATTTTACTATAGTGATTTTAATATTTTCAGAACTTAATTTAAGTTTAAAAGTAAATTCCAGATTTGTTCTAAAACTGGAATTTACTCTTGGACATAATATATAATTATTTTCTTGCTCCATCTAAAGAAATAGAGCTGATATTGATTTAATGATGAGCCATATCAATAGTACAGCCCGTGAAATTTTAAACTTTGCTATACCATATGATATGGCTAAAATATATTTAGGTGTGGATAATGAAAAAATTAAACATTTGTAAAATCCAACCTGATAATATTATACTAAAAAAATATTTAATAAACAAGAATAAATAAAAAATAGTTACAATTCACAGCATCTAAATACTTCAAAATATCAGTAACAAGCTATTTTTGACTTTTTAAGTGATTTTTGTTATAATCATTTATAAAATTATATTTAATTTTGGAAGGAGGGCATTTGAATATGAAAAAGTTACCCAAAGGGATTAGCAATTACGAGGAATTAATTGAAGGAAACTATTACTATGTTGATAAAACGAAATTTATAGAAAAATTAGAGAGTCTAGCTGATAAGAGGCTAATGTTTTTAAGACCAAGAAGATTTGGAAAAACATTATTTACAAGCGTATTGGAGAATTATTATGATATAAATAAAAAGGATAAATTTGATGAGTTATTTGGAAATACATACATAGGAAAACACCCAACGGCAA
>CAZUHD010000063.1:0-10412 GCA_964620415.1 uncultured Clostridium sp. | reverse complement strand
GACATTTTATAGAAAATAATTCTAAAACTAATATAAGAGAATTCTGGATTGATTATGCCAAAGTATTTGCTTGTATACTCGTAGTTATAGGACATTTACTTCAAGGATTAGATAAAGCTAATATTAAGTGGAATGAGGATTTATATTATTATATAAATAAATTTATATATATTTTTCATATGCCATTATTTATGTGTTTAAGTGGATATTTATATGCAAAATATAATCAAATAAAAGACAAAAAAGATTATATTAAATTTATTAAGAAAAAAATAATAAATTTAGGAATCCCATATATTGTATTTTATGTAGCATACGTGGTTATTAATATAATATTTTCCAATAGTGTAAATTCGCAAAAAAGTATTCAAGATATACTAAATATTTTTACCAATCCAATTTCACCATTTTGGTTTTTATATGCATTAATGTGTATTTTTATTTTAATACCAATAATAGAAAAGATATTCAAAAATAAATATGAGTTTATATTTTGTATATTAACTTTATTATTTGGACTAAGTGTATTTTTCAATACAGGAATATATGCAGTAGATATATTTGCTCAATATGCATTGTATTTCTATTTTGGAGTATTAATAGTAAAAAAATTACGAATTAAAAATAAAGCAATTTTTCCAAATACATTTATAAATAGTATAATATTTATTTTTTTAGCTATAGTATGTTGTTATTTAGAGAAATGCGAAACAGTGAATTCATATATAATTAGTTTTTGGAAACTTATATTAGCTTTTTACGCAATAGTAATTATTATAAATATATTTAAAAATATTAAAAAGAATAAATATTTTGACATTATATCAAAATATACATTTCCAATATATTTAATGCATACAACTTTTTCAGCAGGAATTAGAATTATTTTGTTAAAATTTGGAATAGATAACTTTTACATAAATTTTGTATTAGGACTAACATTAGGTATTATAGGACCGATTATAGTAGCAAAAATATTAGAAAAAACAAAATATGGAAATATACTATTATATCCATTAAATACTATAAAACAAATTAAGGAAGGTAACAATGAAAATAGCAATGATAGGACATAAAAGGATTCCATCAAGAGAAGGCGGAGTAGAAGTTGTAGTAGAAGAGCTAGCTACTAGGTTAGTGCAACTTGGACATGAAGTTGATGTATATAATAGGATGGGAAAAAATGTACAAGATAAAAAAGCCGATAGTAATAAAAAGAAAATAAAAAGTTATAAGGGTGTAAGAATTATTACAATTCCTACAATAAACAAAAAAGGAATAGATGCTTTAATATATTCTTTTCTTGCAAGTATAAGAGCTTTATTTGGAAAATATGATGTTTTACATTACCATGCAGAAGGAAGTTGTGGAATGCTTTGGTTACCTCATTTGTTTAGAAAAAGAATAGTAGTTACAATTCATGGTTTGGATTGGCAACGTTCTAAATGGGGAGGATTTGCTTCAAAATATATAAAATTTGGAGAAAAATTGGCTGTAAAATATGCAGATGAAATAATTGTTTTATCAAAAGGAGTACAGAAATATTTTAAAGATACATATAATAGAGATACTAATTTTATACCAAATGGTGTTAATAAACCAGTTCTAAGAGAAGCAGATATTATAACTAAGAAATATGGATTAAAAAAAGATGATTATATTTTATTTTTAGCAAGAATTGTACCAGAAAAAGGATTACATTATTTAATAGATGCATTTAATCAAATAGATACAAACAAAAAATTAGTAATTGCAGGTGGTGCAAGCCATACTAATGATTATTTAGAAGAAATTAAAAGGAAAGCAAAAGAAGATAAAAGAATAATAATGACAGGTTTTGTACAAGGTGAGGAATTAGAAGAATTATATAGTAACTGTTATTTGTATTGTTTGCCCAGTGATGTAGAAGGAATGCCGATCTCACTTTTAGAGGCAATGAGCTATGGATGTAGCTGTTTAGTTAGTGATATTGAGGAAAATGTGCAGGTATGTGAAGACTATGCTTTAGTTTTTAAAAGAGGAAATATTAATGATTTAAAGCTAGAGTTAGAAAAATGTTTACAGAAAGAGAAAGGATCTTATAAAGAGTTAATCTCTAATTATATTTTAAAAAGGTATAGTTGGAGAGAGGTAGTTCAAGAAACTATAAAATTATATAAAAACAATTAGGAAAATTTAAAAATGACATTAAGACATTGTGATAGACAATATTGGATGATTTGTGTAAGTTGATTCTACAATGCATAAATATGTTTGTAAACCTACATAAAGATTTAAGTTCCATTTTTTTATAAGCATATTTAAAATACAAAATTAGCTATTTGAATTAGCAAATATTTCCAATATTTTATATACTAATGAAATTTATTAAATGATATAAATTTTGAATTTTGAAAAAAGTTGAAACTTAAAACATAAAGATAAATAATGTTTTATCAGAAGCAATATGGAAGAATTAAAAAATAAAACGGATGAAGAGATTGTTATGAAGATAAAAAAAGATAAATGGAGAAGCGAAAATGAATAAAAAGTTTATAAAAGATTATGAAAAGAAAATTGGAAAAAGGTGGAATTTTTTTTCGGGAAGAATTAGAACATTTTTTATCTACCATGATTTGAAATATATATATTTGTTGAGAAACAGTGAAACTTCTAAAAACAAATGGATTTATAGAATGATGTTAAAAAAATTAACCCAAAAATATGGATTAGAAATTGAAATTGGAACTAAAATTGGTGAGGGTTTTCTTTTATATCATCCTTTTAATATAACTATAAATCCCAAAGCAATTATTGGAAATAATGTTGCAATATATAAAGGAGCTACTATAGGAAGCATTAGGGGGGGGAAGAGAGCAGGGACACCAATTATAGGGAATAATGTGGTTATAGGAGCAAATGCAATGGTATGTGGAAATATTTCTATCCAAAATAATGTACTCATAGCTGCTAATAGTTTTGTCGACTTTAATGTACCTAGTAATTCCTTAGTTTTGGGAAATCCAGCTAAGATAATAAGCAAGAATAATCCTCAGAAGGATTATATATGATAATAATTTAGAAGGAGTGAAAAATAAAAATGCTTATAAATAATAAAATAAAAGAAAAATATATTTCTTTTGATGTTTTTGGAACTTTATTATATAGAGACATTAGTGAAGATAACATCTTTAAAGAAGTGGAAAAGAAAATTCAACTTAATGATATAAATTTTGAAAATTTTTATCAAAAAAGAATAAAATCACAAAAAGAAATGCAAAGCTCGTCAAGAATAGAAGCAACAATAGATGAAATATATGAAAAAATGAATTTCCAAACCATAGATATAAAAGATATAGTATTAAATTTAGAAATAGAAACTGAAATTGAACATTTACATCCCAACTTGTTATTAATTACTCAATTGAATGAATTAAAAAAAATAGGAAAAAAAATAATTATTATTTCTGATATGTATTTAACTAATAAATATTTGAGTAAAATACTAGAAAGATTCTCAATTTCGTATGATTATTTATATATATCTTCAGATATTCAACTAAGAAAATCATCTTCAAAGTTATTTAAATATGTTTTAAAAGATTTAAATATTGATAGTAAAGATATGGTTCATATAGGAGATAATTTCAAAAGTGATTATTTGATGCCTAAAATACAAAGAATTTCATCAGTAAAGTATAATATAAATAAGAAGAATAAGCATATAGATTGTTTACTAAAATTAAATTCAAAAAATTCAATGGAATTGAACAAAATTTTTAACAACTTTTTAGCTAAAAATTATTATGAAGAAATTGGATATAAAATGTTTGGTCCGTTGTTATTTGGATTTTGTCAATGGATTCATCAAAAAATAAAAACAGAAAATTTAGATTATTTATGTTTTTTATCTAGAGATGGGCAAATTGTAAAAAAAGCTTATGAGATTATGTATAAAACTAATGAAAAATACTTTTTAGCATCAAGAAGAACATTAACGGTTCCACTTTTAACAAATGCTAATAATATGAAAGACATTTTAGATATGGTTCCATATATAAAAAGAGAAGAAAATGTAAAAGATTTTTTATCAAAGATAGGAATATATGATGAAAGAATAAAGGCTAATATAGAAAAAAAATATGGAAGTACTTTAAAACGTTGTGATTTGGATTCGTATATTGGAGAAAAAATTTTTGAAATAATAAAATCTAGTATTTATGAAAATTCTTATAAAGAAAAAAATGCAGCAATTGGTTACATTAGCGAAAATCTTCCAAATGGAAGAATAGGATTAGTAGATATTGGTTGGTATGGTACAATGCAAAAATCTTTAGATAAAATTTGTAAAGAAATTAATAGAGAAAAGGATTTTTATGGTTTATATTTTGGACTGCTGAAAAAAGGAAATACTGTATTAGAAAAAGCAGATGGATATATTTATGATTATAAAAAAGTTTCACATTTTGATCCTAGCTTAATATATGGGTTTAATGGATTGATTGAATTAATGTTTACAGCTGACCATGGTTCAGCAAAAAGATATGTAAAAGAAGATAAACGCTTTAAATGTGAGCTAGAAAAAGATAAAGGTGAATATAATGATTTTGTACAAAATGTACAAGCAGCTGCCTTGAAATTTATTCAATATATGGTAGATAGTGATATATCAATAGAACTAACTGACAAAGAGGCTTTTTGTATTTTGGAAGATTTACTATCTAATCCAACATTAGAAGAGAGTTGTATTTTAGGTGATTTATATTTTTATGATGCATATTTTGAAAAAATAGTTCAATTTAAAGGATGGATCAATTTATTTTTACACCCAAAAGACAGTATAAGTTGTTTTTTAAAATCTAATTGGAAAATAGGCTTTATAAGACAAATGCATTTTTTAAATCCATATAGAAAATATAAATTTATAGAAAAGTTAAAAAAAGGGGTATAGAGTGAAAATATTAATAATAAGGACATTTCCAGAAGAATTAAATATTGAAAAAGTAACATATAATTATCAAGAAATTGGATTAGCTAAAGCATTAATAAAAGCTGGTAACCAATGTGATATTTTATGCTCAGCTAATAATGAACCAACAATAAAAGAAATCGAAGCAGAAAATAATAAAAGAATTAAGCTTTATTGCGTTAAAGCAACTAAAATATTTAAAAATGCGATTTTCCATAATATTGATGATATTCTAAAAGAATATGATATTTTGCAATTAGAAGAATATAACCAAATATATAGTTGGCATATAGCAAAAAAATATAATAAAAAGATGATTATATATCATGGACCATATTATAATAAGTTTAATAAAAGATATAATCTTATGTGTAAATTTTTTGATTTATTTTTAAAAAGAAGATATATAAAATTAAATACTCCATTTATTACTAAAAGTGCCTTAGCGACTGAATTTTTAAATAAAAAGGGAATAAAAAATGTAACAACAATTGGAGTGGGAATAGATCTAGAGGCTTTAGAAAGAAAAGAAGATGAAAAAAAGAAGACACTGTTTGAAAATAAAATAGAAAATTTTAAAGTGGATTATAAATTACTATATATAGGTAGAATAGAACCAAGAAGAAATTGTTTATTTTTATTAGATATATTGAAAAATATAAGAGATAAAGGAATCAATGTAGGATTAGTGATTATTGGAAAAGGGATTAAAGGGTATGATAATGTATTTTTTGAATATGCAAAAAAATTAAAATTAAACAATTACATATTATATGAAGAAGCAATAGGACAAAAATATTTATCAAATATATATAAAAAGACAGATTTGTTTTTATTACCAACTATTTATGATATTTTTGGAATGGTAATTTTGGAAGCAATGTATTATAAAATGCCAATAATAACTTCTATAAATGGTGGCTCAACAATGCTAATCAAAACTAAGAAGAATGGGATAATAATTGACAAATTTGAAACAGATAAATGGGTTGATAGCTGTATACAAATTTTAGAAAATAAAAAAGAAGCTACTGAAATGGGAATACTCGCTAATAAAGAAATAGTAGAAAATTTTACATGGGATGCTTTAAGTGAAAAATTTGTTAACTCATATAGAAATGTTATTGATATTGAAAAATAAGTAATAATATTATCATATAAAATAGCTATAAAGGAGTGAAGAATGAATAACATTAAAAAGAATTATATATATAATGTGAGTTACCAAATTTTTGCTTTATTAGTTCCGTTAATAACTACACCATATGTTTCGAGAGTTTTAGGTGTTGAAGGAATAGGCATTTATAGTTATACATATTCTATGGTAAGATATTTTTGGATTTTGTCAGCAATAGGAACAACAACTTATGGAATGAGAATAATTGGAATTTCCCAAGGCGACTTAGAAAAAAGAAGTGAGAAATTCTGGAATCTTTTTTCTTTGAAAATCATATTGTCGACAATTTTTATAGGGACATATTTAATATATATATTTTTTATTGCGGAAAATAAAATTATTGCACTAATTCAAGGAATATATTTACTTGCTGTAACATTTGATATAGCTTGGTTTTATCAAGGAATGGAAAATTTTAAAAAAATAATAATAAAAAATTTTATTATTAAGGTTTTAAATATTATATTTATATTTTTATTTATAAGAAAAAAAGAAGATTTAGTATTATATATATTTGGATTAGCTTTTTTTCAATTATTAGGAAATTTATCAATGTGGATTTCTCTTAAGAAATTGATAAGACCTATTAATTTTAAGAAATTACATCCATTACAGTATTTAAAACCTTGTTTAGAATTATTTATTCCAGGTGTGGCAACACAAATCTTTGCAATTATTGATAAATCAATGATTGGATGGATTACTCATAGTTTAGAAGAAAATGGTGTATATGAGCAAGCGTTTAAAATAATTGATATGGCACTAGTTTTAATAACAACTTTAGGAACTGTAATGATACCAAGTATTTCGCGAGAATTTAAAAATGGAAATAAAGAAATTATAAGAGAAAAATTAGATTTATCATTTAAATTTACATTTTTTTTAGCATTTGCAATGATATTTGGTATAATTGGAATTTCTTCTAAATTTGTTCCAATATTTTTTGGAAATGGATATGAAAAAAGTATTATCATACTTAACATATTAAGTATTTTGTTTTTGTTTATGGGAATAAACAATATTATTGGAAATCAATATTTGATTTCAACAGATCAACAAAATATTCATACAAAATATTTAATAATTGGAGGAATAATAAATGTTATATTAAATATCATTCTTATTAAATATTTAGGTGCAATAGGAGCTGCTATAGCTTCAGTTATTGGAGAAGGAATAATTATGTGCTTAGAAATAAGATTTTTATACAAAAGTAAACAGTATAATTTTTTTGAAAATTTAAAATATATTCTTAAATATTTAGTAAGCAGTTTAATTATGTTTCTTTTTATAAGTGTATGCAGAAACTTTATGACTAATATCTATAAGATATTATTTATAATTATTATTGCATTTAGTATATATATATTATGCCTGATATTTATGAAAGACGAGCTAGTAACTATTGAAATTAAAAAAAGTTTATACAAGATTAAAGATAAATTTTTAAAAAATGAGGGATAAAATTATGAAAATAAGATACTATAAATTGAACTTCATAGAAATAATATTTTTAATAACATGTTTAGTATTGATTTTTAGTGAATTTTTAGCAAATAATGTTAATCCTGTTTTTTCAATAGTAGATGATGTATTAAATATAGTTTTAATAGCATGTGCTTTCTTAAAAATAGCCAGAATGAAAAATGAAAGAAAAATGGATTTAAAAGAAATTCTAATAGTAGTAATAATAGTTTTATTAATAATAATTGGTTTGTATGGTAATAAAATATCTGGATATCAAACTAATAAACTTGCAATTTTTATAGATATATTAAATTGGCAAAAATTTATAATGGCTTTTTTGTGTTTAAAATTATTAATAAATGATGAAAATACAATAAAATATTATAATATTATATTAAAAATTTCAAAATTTTTAATAATTTTAGGAGTGATATTAGCAGTTTTTAATATTTTTGGTGTTATAACTTTAACACCACCAACATACGATAGATTTGGGATTAGTAGTTTCTCTCTAGGAGGGCATCCTTCTTCTTCTTCAACATTATATGCTATTATAATATCATTTTTATTGTTTGAAAGAAAGAAAAATAAGATATGGATTTTTTTAGCTATGCTAATTGAAATACTCACGTTTAGATTTAAGGCAATTGCTTTTGCAGTGAGTGTAATATTATTACTTTTTTTTATGAAGAAGAAGATATCCATATTTAAAGTATTATTACTTGCTATAGCAATTATATTTATTGCATGGAATCAGATTGAATTTTATTTTTTTACATCTAATGCTTCTCGTGCAGTAGCTTTAAGAACATCAATTGAAATTGCAAATAATAAATTTCCATTAGGTTCAGGGTTTGCGACTTTTGGAACAATGATGTCTGGTAAATATTATAGTAAGGCTTATATTAATTATAATCTAAATAAAAGATGGGGATTTAGTGAGGATTATTATGGTTTCGTTGGTGATGGCGGATGGGCCACGGTAATTGCTACATTTGGATATATCGGAACAATCTTATATGTAAGTAGTTTATTATTGGTATTTTTTATAATAAAAGAAAAAGTAAAGGAAAAAAACAGAGAAATAATAGCCTATTTTTCAATATTGCTTTATTGGTTAATTTGTAGCACTAACGAATCAATATTTGTATCTGCATATAGTATATTATTTGCATTTGTTCTATGTATATTGATTAAATATCCAAAATATAGCGATCAAAATAATACAATTCAAAAGCTTGACTATAATTAAGTAAATAAAATGTGAAAAAATGACGGAAATAGCATCAAAATTATGAAAAGACTTTTCATTCGTAAGAGTTGATTTATATAATACAAATAGAAAAATATATATTGGAGAATTAACATTTGTGTCAATAGGAGGTATTGTAAAATATAATCCACAAGAAATTCTAGATTATTTTAGATCATTAAAAGTAAAAAATAATTGTAGAATTGGTGAACATTGTGTAGATGTAAAAGATGTACTAGATAATACAATTGTAATGTTAAGTGAGAAAAGATTTATAAAACATGAAAAATTGAAAGATAATACATTTAATTTAAAAATGATAAAAAGTAACTTAAAAAGAAAAAAGCAATTTGAAAAATGAAATTTTCGTTTTTATGTGTGCCTTCAAAACAAAGCAAGAAAGGAATGTTTTTTAAATGAAAAGATATGATTCGATTAATGGATTGAGAACATTTTGCGCTATAGGAATAATGCTTATGCACATTAGGGCTAATATGCAGTTAGAAATTAATGGATGTTTATATAATACAATTATTCCATTTTTTACAAATTTTGTATTTTTGTTTATGATGATAAGTGGCTTTGGAATGTGCTGTGGATACTATGATAAAATAAAAAACAATAAGATATCTCCAAATGAGTTTTATAAAAAAAGATATAAAAAAATATTACCATTTTTTACTGTATTAGTAATTATTGAAATTATATCACAACGAACTTTATCTTCACTATATGAGGGATTTGCCAATTTAACATTAGCAAGTTCATTTTTACCAAATGCACATATATCTGTTATTGGAGTTGCATGGACATTAGAAAGTGTATTTGCATTTTATATGTTATTTCCATTTTTTGTTTTTTTATTAGATAATAAAAAAAGGGCATGGATATCTTTAATAATTGCATATATATTTAATTTAATATGTACAGCATACTTTTTTACAGATTCATGTGTCATTAGCAACTTTTCAAAAGGAACAAATATAATTTACTGTTCTGTATTCTTCATAATAGGTGGAATATTATATTTATATAGAGAAAACATTGAAAAGGCGGTATCACGAATCGGGGGGGGGGTACATTTTAACAATTTCAATATTAGTAACTATTATTTATTTTTTAATGCAGAATAATTTAGATTTTAATGGATTATTTACAACTGAAATGTGCGTAATTTTTACTTGTTGGCTTATATATGCTATTGGAACAAATACAAAAGTTTTAAATAATAAATTTACAAAATTCATAAGTGATATAAGCATGGAAATTTACCTATGCCATATGGTAATATTTAGACTAATAGAGAAAATTCATTTAACAGTTATATTTGAAAATAATGTAGTATCATATATATTTGTTAGCATATTAACATTTGGTGGGTCAATATTGTTTGCATTGATAATTAATAAAATAATAAAAAAATTATATAATTGCTTTGATGATGTAAAGAGAAGTAGATTAAAAAAAGTACAAATATAAAGTAATATAATGAAAAATAGAAAGGATGATAATAATGAAAATAGCAATAGCAGGAACAGGATATGTTGGATTATCTATGGCAACATTAC
>CAZUHD010000062.1:0-10460 GCA_964620415.1 uncultured Clostridium sp. | reverse complement strand
ACAAATTCGTCATCATAATCACTATCTTCTCTAGTTTTACTTGCATCTACAATTTACGTTTAAATTATAACAAAAAGAAAAAAATAATTTTATTGACAAATTTTATTTTTCATTTTATACTATTTACATATTTTCCATCCTCTTCCAGGAAAGAGGTATTTATTATAAATAAGTTTTTTAATATATTTTTTATTACAGTGTTAATTCTTACAATTTTTATTAGTATATTTTTTATTCCAAGTTATTCTAGCTCAAGTGATCTTTTATGGCCTGCACCAGGTATCACTGGGATTAATTCATATTTTGGGAAAAGAAAAGCCCCAACAAGTGGAGCTTCTAGTTATCATAAGGGAATTGATATTGCTGCGCCTCAAGGCTTTGAATTTATTGCAGTAACAAATGGTACTATTACATTCACAGGTTTTTTAGGCGGTGGTGGTTATACAATTACCTTAACTGATTCAAATCATAGGAATGGTGAAATAAAATATAGTTATTGTCACGTAGATCCCAATTTTATTGTAAGTGTTGGAGATACAGTTTCTAAAGGTCAAATTATAGGAAAAGTCGGTCCTAAATACGTTGACTTTGTAAAGGGTAATATGTATACTGACAGTAATCGGGAGACAAACAAATGGAGCCACAACTGGACCCCATTTACATTTTGGTATCAGGATTAACGGAGAATATGTCAATCCTTTAGATTATTTACCTTATTCTAAATAATTTTATTATGATATTTGAGTAGTATAATATGTTTTTTCCTCTAATGAAGTGCCTTGTACATAATATACTTGGTGAGTTACTTTATTTATAATATATAAATCAGTATAATCACTCATATTTCCTTCACTATTCCAAGTCTTATAATCTTTTCCATAGTTTAAAGTAAGATTATCTAATTTAGGCAAATCTATTACATAATATTCATCTCCATCATTTGGATTCAAATAATCTTCGCCGCCAAATAAACTAATTAAATCACTTTTATGTGCATATAATCCCATAGTAGGTATGTCATTATATTTTAAATAATAGTCAGAAATTGCAGTATTTATCATTTGTATATCAGCATTCATGTAATTTACTCTTTTCACAGACATTAACTGTAATCCCTCTGTCATTGATATACTGGTAATAATAGTTATAACAACTATTATTAATGTTAATGCTATAAGTGTTACACCTTTATTACTTTTTATTCTCATTTTTCACAAATCTCCGCATACTTCTTTAATTTTTCATATACCAAGTAATTGATACTTCCTGCTGGGAATTTTCCATTTTTATCCTTTTTACCTGCTGGTACTCCTGTTAAAATTTCTATTCCTTCGTCTATTGTAGATATTGCATAAATTTTGAATAGTCCATTTTTAACACTTTCTATTACATCATCTGAAAGTTGAAGATTTTTTACATTTTGTTTTGGTATCATTACACCATGAGATCCATCTAATCCTCTCATTTCACATATATGATAAAATCCTTCTATTTTTTCATTTACGCCTCCGATAGGCTGTATTTGACCTTTTTGATTTACAGAACCTGTTACTGCAATAGATTGGTTTATAGGCACATCAGATAAACTTGAAAGTAATCCATAAAGTTCTGTACTTGATGCACTATCCCCATCTACGCCATTATATAGCTGTTCAAAACATATACTTGCTGTTAAACTAAGAGGAATATCCTGTGCAAACCTTTCTCCAATAAATCCATTTAGTATCAATACGCCCTTAGAGTGTGATGAGCCAGACATCTTAACTTCTCTTTCAATATTTACTATTCCTTTTTCCCCTGTAAATGTGTTTACTGTAATTTTAGCAGGCTTACCAAATGTATAATTTCCTATTGTCATTACAGTTAATCCATTTAATTCTCCTACTTTAAATCCTGATGTTGATATAAGAAGTGAATCATCTTTTATCATTTCAGTATATAGAGTATCATATTTTTTAACTCTTTCTTTTTGTTCTTTTAAAGCTTTATCAATAAATTCAGCCGTAACAATTTTTGATTTTGCAAGTTTTGCCCACGTTGAAGCTTCTCCAACTACTTCAAATATATCATTAAATAATGTAGATATTTTTGTTTGATCTTCTGCCATACGAGATGTATATTCCACTATTTTTGCCATTGCAAATTTATCTAGGTGTAAAAGTCCTGCTTTTTCACAATAATCATGTATTATTCTTGCTAATTTATTTATATTTTCATTATTTAGTTCTGCTTTTTCTTCCCACTCTACTTTGATTTTAAATAAATGTTTAAAATCAGAATCCATTGCTAAAAGTGCATGGTATATTTCTGCATCTCCTATTAAAATTACTTTTAAATCAAGTGGAATAGGTTCAGGTTTTAAAGAAATCATTACCATTGAAGATCTTTGTTCTGGCATATTTTCAATTCCAATTTCTTTTATTCTTAAAACTTTTTTTAATGTATCATAACTAATTCCATTTTGCAGTAAATCTTTAGCTTGGAAAATAATATATCCTCCATTTGCTTTTTGAAGCAATCCTGCTTTAAGCATTGTTAAATCAGTTTTCAAAGAGCCATAATAATTCTCATATTCTAATTTTCCAAATATATTTTGATATGAATAATTTGAATCCATAATTACTGGTGCACCTTCCAAAGTGCTATTATCAACAAATAAATTAACCCTATAATTTAATGCTGGATCTTGTATCTGATTTGGTCCTTGTGGTACATTAGATTGTCTTGCATCTGTTGTATCTTCTTCTAAGAATATAGGCACATTTTTTAATACATCTTGTTTTACATCATTCAAAAATTTATTTATTTTTTTATTTTTCTTATATTTATTTTTTAATAAATTTATATGAACATTTACAGTAAGTAATGTTACATTTGACTGCCATTCAGATATTTTCTTATCTGATTGTCTTTCAATTTGTTTTATTTTACCTATAGCATTCATTATCATTTCTTGAACAAGTGAAGATTTTTGTTCAAATTCATTTTTTATATTATCATCTAATTTATCAAATTCTTCCTCTGTTATTGCTTTTCCATTTAAAATAGGCATCATATAAATACCATTTTGAGCAGATTTCACCTGGAAACCATATTCTAACGCATCTTTTTCAAGTTTTTCCATTAAATTTTGTCTTTTATCTTCGTATTCTTTATTAATAAGTTCTTTTTCTTTTTCAAAATCATCATTATTAAATGTATTTTTTATATCTTGCTTTATCTCTTTTATAAAAGCATCCATGTCTTCTTTAAATTCTTTTCCTTGCCCTGCTGGTAGTGAAACCGCAATTGGCTCATTCGGATTAGAAAAATTATAAATATAACACCAATCTTGTGGAGTCTTTTGCTTTTTAGAAATCTCATCTAAGTATCTTTTTGTATACATAGTTTTTCCAACCCCACTTGGTCCTTCTAAGTAAACGTTATATCCTTTTATATTAACATTTATTCCAAATTCAAGCGCTTTTATTCCCCTATCTTGTCCAATTCCTGTTGTAATAGATTCTAAATTTTCTGTTGTTTCAAAATCAAATATGTTTGGATCACAATATTTTTTTAGGTCTTTATAGCTCAATTCATTTTTACTTTTCATTTGTTACCTCCCAAAAAACTTTCAATTGTATTATATACAAATTGATTTTTTTTATCAATACTTTTATTAAAATCTTTTTTATTCTATTTAAGCTTCGATTTAATTTTAGTTTATCACATATATAATAATTGCACTTATTATTACTAGAAGAGAACCTAAAATTTTCATTCCAGTAGTAGCATCATTTTGATCTCCAAATCCAAACCAGTTCATAGTTAAAATTCTTGCATCAAATATAAATGTTACTCCAATTAATATTACAATTAAAGCTAAAACTTTTAATATTACCATCTTAGTTTCCTCCTCTTAACTTTTACATTTCTATTCTTTTTGTAAATTTATCTGTAACTAATTTTTTCAAAATTCTGTTATTTTCATTACTTAAATTTGGATCTTCTTGAAGTATGTTTTGAGCAAGTACTTGTACTTCTTTTAAAATATTCATATCTTCAAATAGGTTTGCTATTTTCATTTCAGGAATACCATGCTGTGCTGTTCCAAAGAAATCACCAGATCCACGAAGCTCTAAGTCTTTTTCAGAAATTAAAAATCCATCATTTGTTGCACACATTATTTTTAATCTTTCTTTTGCAACCTTACTTTGAGAATCATATTTTAATATGCAATATGATTTATATTCTCCTCTTCCTACTCTACCTCTTAGTTGATGAAGCTGTGCTAAACCAAATCTTTCGGCATTTTCTATTACCATTACATTTGCATTTGGAACATCAACTCCAACTTCTATTACTGTAGTTGAAATTAAAATATCAATCTCTCCATTTTTAAATCGTAGCATAATCTCATCTTTTTCTTTTGCTTTCATTTTTCCATGTAAATATTCTATTTTATATTCACTAAATACTTCTGTTCTTAGCTTTTCCCACAGTTCTGTCACTGATTTTAAATCTTGTTCTTCACTTTCTTCTACCATAGGACATACAATATAGCATTGCCTTCCTTCTTTTATTTGTGCTTTTATAAATCCATATAATCTTTCTTCTTCTCTTTTTCCAATTGCAAGTGTGTCAACTTTCTTTCTGTTTGGAGGAAGCTCGTCTATTATAGATATATCTAGATCTCCATATAAAATTAATGCTAATGTTCTTGGTATTGGTGTTGCAGACATAACTATTACATCTGGATTTTTTCCTTTTGATACTATTTTTGCTCTTTGTTTTACTCCAAAACGATGTTGTTCATCTGTTACGACTAAGCCTAAATTTTTGAATATTACATCTTCTTCTATTAAAGCATGTGTTCCAATTATAATGTCTATTTCTCCATTTGCTAGTTTTGCCTTTATTTCCTGTTTTTCTTTTTTAGTCATATTTGATATTAAAAGTTCAATTTTTATATCAAACTGACTTAAAGTTTTCTTAAAGTTTTCAAAATGCTGAGTAGCTAAAATAGATGTTGGTACAAGCATAGCTACTTGATAGCCTGATTTCACAGCTTTATATGCAGCTATTTCTGAAATAACGGTTTTTCCTGAACCTACATCTCCTTGAAGCAGTCTGTTCATTGTTTTATTACTTTCCATATCTTTATCTATTTCTTCTAAAACTCTAAGTTGTGCTTTTGTTAAAGTAAATGGCAATACATTTATTACGTCACTCATTTTAGCATCTCTTTTAAACATAATTCCATCATTAGATTCTTTATTTTTTTGCTTTAAATTTAACATTGCTAGTTGGAAAATAAGTAATTCTTCAAATACAAGTCTGTATCTTGCTTTTAAATAGTCTGATTTATTATCAGGAAAATGTATTCGTTTTATCGCTTCATTTAAATCCATTAATTTATATTTATCAATTATATATTTTGGTAATGTTTCTTTTAATTTTCCATATACTTCTTTTATTCCATTTTCAATAATCTTTCTTAGTACATTTTGTGTTACCCCATAAGTTAGTGGATATATTGGTATTATTCTTCCTGTGTTTTTATTTTCTCCCTCTTCTTCAAACACAGGCGATTTCATTTCATATTTTCCATTTTTTATTTCTATTTTGCCGTAAAAATTATATGTTTTTCCTACTACAAATTTCCCCTTAAGATATGACTGATTATACCAAGTGATTGTCATAGGAATTTCATTATCTCTTACAATTAATTTATATATTTTCATTTTCCTTGTATAAATTTCTGTTATTCCTCTAACTACAATTGCTTTTATTAAAACTTCTTCTCCATCTACACATTTTGACAAAGGTTTACTAAGTCCCCTATCTTCATAGGTTCTAGGAAAATATGTAATTAAATCTTGTAGTGTGTATATCTTTAATTTATTTAATAATTTTACTCTATTTGGTCCAACATTTTTTATGTATTGAACTTGTTTATTTAAATCTACCATTTAAGTTTTCCTTAATTAATTTTTATTAGTTTAAAATCTAGCGCATCTGCACTAATTAATTTAAATTCTATTCCTTGCACTATTCCTTCTACAGCATCATTTATTGTTTTCCCGTGTAAATGTGCATAATAACATTTTTTTATATTATATTTTTTTAGTATTTTCATAAATTCTGTATCCAACTCTTGTTTAATAATCGGCGGATAATGCATAAATACAATGATTTCTTCTCCATTTTTTTGTTTTGCAGCTCCATCTTGAATAGAAAGTTCTAATCTTATTGCTTCTCTTTTTAAAATTTTTTGACTACTCTCACTATTTTCATTTAAAAATGTCCATCCTCTTGTTCCACAAATTATCTTATTTTCTATCTCAAAACTGTTATTTTGTAAAAAATCTATATTTGAAAAATTATTGGAATCTAAAAATTTTCTTATATTTGTTAAAGTCGTCCACCAATATTCATGATTTCCCTTAAGCATAATTTTTTTACCTGGAAGACTATTTAGATATTCAAAATCTTTAAATGTGTCTTCTAATTTCATAGCCCAAGAAAAGTCTCCTGCATGTATTACAGTATCATCTTCTTTTACATATGACATCCAATTTTCTTTTATTTTTTCTTCATGGTTTTTCCAATTTTCTCCAAATATATCCATTGGTTTTGGGTTTGCAAATGAAAGATGTAAATCTCCTATTGCATAAATTGACATAATCTTCTCCTTTTTATAGTTTTAATCCTGGTATAGCATTTAGTTTTAAGTTGCTTCTTTTTCCTGCTATAAAGTTATAATATCCTGCTGAAGCAATCATTGCAGCATTATCTGTACATAGTTTAATATCTGGCATATATACTTTTAAATCATCTTTTTGTAATTTTAGTATTTCCTGTCTTATATAGCTATTTGCAGAAACACCACCTGCAATTGCTAAACATTTAACTTTTGTCTTTTCAATTGCCTTTTTTATGTTTTCTATTAATACCTCTGTTATAGTTTTTTCAAAGCTTGCGCATAAATCTGCTCGATTTATATCTTTTACATTATGATTTAAATTTATTATTGCTGTTTTAATTCCACTAAAGCTGAAATCTAATGAATTTTCAAAATATGTTTTTGGGAGATTATATATAGGATTTCCTTCTTTAGCTAATTTATCTACTTTAGGTCCTCCTGGATATTCTAATTCTACAACTCTTGCTACTTTATCAAATGCTTCTCCTATAGCATCATCCCTGGTCTTTCCTAAAACTTCAAATTCTGTATAGTTTTTAACATATATTATCATAGTGTTTCCACCCGAAATTAGTAAACATAAAAATGGTGGTTTTAACTCATTATATGTTAAATAATTTGCAGCAATATGACCTTCTATATGATTTACCCCAACTAAAGGTTTATTTGCAGCAAATGATAATGCTTTTGCATAAGATACTCCTACAAGTAATGCTCCTACTAAACCTGGTCCATATGTTGGTGTTATAGCTGTTATCTCATCTAGAGAAACACTTGCCTTTTTTAGAGCTAATTTAACAACTCTAGAAATTGCTTCTATATGGTTTCTGGATGCTATTTCTGGTACAACCCCTCCATATTTTTCATGTATTGGTATTTGTGTATCTATTATATTTGATAAAACTTTTCTTCCATTTTTTACAACTGATGCAGATGTTTCATCACAGCTTGTTTCTATTCCTAATGTTAATATATCTTCCAATTTTTCTCCTTTTTTTATTATTTTTATTACATTTTACTAAAAAAAATATAAAATATCAAGTAAAATAATAAAGAAAAATGATGAAATTAGGTAGCAAAGCAAAAACTATCAATTATTACTCTTATATGGCTTTGCTCGTTTTAGCTGTCAATAACATAAACATTTAATTATTTTAGCAAATGACAACATCTTTTTTGTAGAGAATTCAATTATTGATTTTCCAGTTATTTTATCAGTGTATATGAATATATGGAAATATAAAAGTAAAATTAGAAGATTAAAAAAATAGTAAACTTTATCGAATTATAGATAAGTTTCACAAAACCATTAGTAAATTTATTAGTTGGATTTGCAAGAAATTTGATATGGAAACTGAAAAACAAATTGAAAAAGAAGATAAAGAATAGGATTTAGAAAGATAAAATTCTTGACTTAAATTAAATAATTTAAGTCATTTCTAAAAGGAGATAGAAATACTATCTCCTCTACACAACTTTTCTATACTCTCAATTTTCATCTAAAAACTCTTCTAATATTTCATCATACTGGAGGCTATTGCTCTTAATTGTCTCTTTTATCATAATATCTTCATTTGTAATATTTCCTATTGACCAAGAATAACATTCTTCTGTTAATTTTCCAGATGACTGTATATTTTCTTTTACTATCATCATACTTTCCTTGTCAACCCAAATTTCCCTATAATCATCATTCTCATCATTTTTTCTTAATACATAACATTCTTTTTCCTGATAAATATCATCTCTAATTTCAAGAGATGCACATTCTATTTTTCCCATATTATAAAAATATTCTAAACAGGTACTATAAACTTGTTTATCTCTTATATCTGGACTACTTATACTACAAGAAGTAATTTCCATCCCGTCATTTAATTTACGACACTGTATATATTTACATCCATTTTTTACTAAAAATCCATAATCTATCCAGACATCTTCTGCATCTTTTTCAAAGTCACGAACTAGCTTATATTTTTCATTTTTGTAATACAATGAAAAAGTACCAACACTATTAGACTTTCTAATAAACGAAAAATTTTCTTCTTGTTTTAGCTCTTGAAGTTTTTGATATGCAGTAGTGATAATGTTATGATTATAATTATAATCATTTTGAATTTTAATATACTTTTCTAATGCGATTCCTCCAGTTGCTATTGATACTATTATGAATATACTAATAATATATTTTAAAATTTTTATTTTTTTATTATATTTTTTTAAATAATCAATTTCATAATCATTCTCTATTATTTCTTGATTTTCTGCTTGTGTTTTTTCTTTTTGTATTGCTTTTAATATTTTATTGCAATTCTTACAATTATCAATATGTGTTTCTATAAATTCATTACTTACTTTACTCAAAGTTTTTTCTACATAGTTTGGAATTAAATCCCTTACAATTTCACATTCTTTGTCAATCATTTTCCAACTCCTCCTTTAATTTTATTTTTCCTCTATAAAAAGTTATTCTTGCCCATTCTTCGCTTTTATCTAAAATCTCTCCAATTTCCTTAAAAGAAAATTCTCCTTTTATTCTTAAATAAAAGACTTCTTTCGTTTTTTCATCTAATTTATGTATTTGCTTATATAGATTAATTACTTCGTTTCTATCTTCTATTTCGTTTTCTAAAGTCTTTTCAATAAGTAAATTATTAACGTAATAATTATCAAAAGAAACTGTATCTATTTTTTTCTCTTTACTTAAATAATCACTCCATACATTTTTTGCAATTTGGCAGAGCCAACTACTAACTTTGCACTCTCTTTTGAATTTGCTTATTCCTTTTATTGCCTTATAAAATGTTTCTTGTGTTAGTTCTTCTGCAATTTCTTTATTTTGACATAAACTTATTAAATAATGATATACAAGGCTAGAATACTTTTTGTAAAGTTCCTCCACTTTTTTCCCTCCTTTATATTATTAGACATCTGTTTTTGATATTTCGTTACAAAATTTTACTAAAAAAAAGAAAAATTAAGATTTCTCTTTCTTAAAAAATTGCTATAATTCAAATGTAAGGTGAATATGAGAAATATTAAAACTATTAATGAAGATGGTTCTTTAAATAAAAATTATAGTTTTTTTAAATCAACTGGTATTATTGCTCAAATTTTTGAAGATCATTGGGATTATACTTATACTTCTAACAAACAACTTATCGATACTTATCGTCCAAATGCTCCTATTGAAATTCAAAAAATTATTGACTGTTATAATAAAAATTTTAGTTGTTCTCTTTATGAATGTCCTTCTTGTCATGATATTGTCTTTATTGGTCTTTTCGCTTTTGCTCTTCTTGCGGTTATAAGTACAAAAATGATAGAGCTGAAAATATCCTTCAAATCTCTCATAATTGCTAACATATAAAATCGTTTTTACTGTTCCTGAGCAACTTAAGATTTTATTTTTTCTTCCCTTTTGAAAAATGTAAATTTGATAAATGTGTTCCAATTGATTATGTGTCAAAGAGGTTTTCATCATATTTATAAGGATAATTAATATATTTACAATTAAATAGTTTACATAAGGCTATACGCATTTTTGCCTTAGCTACATGACATATATTTTATAATTTCGATGACTTTCCTATTATATCATAAAAATCCATGGGTAAAACCCATGGATTTTTATTGTCCATCTACAAACTTATTACACAATTATACTAGATGTACTTATATTTCTTAAACAGTTACAATTCTTTTTTATTTATTCTTTCCCGAGTTTGCCAGTTAATTGATAAAAAAAATTAAAATTTTGCAAGAAAACACT
>CAZUHD010000061.1:0-10492 GCA_964620415.1 uncultured Clostridium sp. | reverse complement strand
TTACAGATATATTACAGAGAATTTTTACCTATTTGGAGGCTGTGAATTGTAACAATACGTCAACTCTTTGTATATTATTTCTTTCAATTATATCTTTTAAATATGTTTGTTCGAATAGATTTTTTAGATATTCGCTTTTTTGCTCTTCAGTTTTGTATGATAATATCTTTGGTAAACCTCCATACATTATATACTCATCCCATGCTTCTTCTTTTTTTCCTTTATATGCTGAATAAAATTCAGCATATGTTAAAGGATGAACCCTAATTTCATCTCCCCTTCCTCGAAATTCGGTTATAATATCTGAAGACAAAAATTTCGAGTTGCTACCTGTTACATAAACATCTAAATTTTCTATGTGCAAAAAACCATTTAACACCGATTCAAAATCTTCAACTTTTTGTATTTCATCTAAAATTACATAATACATTTTTTTATCTTTTATAGAATTCCTAATATACTCATCCAACACATCAGGATTTAAATACTTATTATTTCTTCTCTCATCTAAATCAATCTTTATTATATGATCTTCTTTAACTCCATTTTCTATTAAATAATCTTTATAAATTGGATCTAAAAGATATGATTTCCCACATCTTCTTATTCCAGTTACAATTTTTATAAGTCCATTTTCTTTCTTTTCGATGATTTTATTTAAATATACATTTCTTTCTATTTTAAACATATTAAATCTCATTCCTTTTCATTTTATTCGTTTATTCGGAAATTTACGTAGATAAAGAAAGTTTTACCGTTTTTTTTGCTAAGTTTTTTTGAATATTTTTTCAGTTTTGGTATTTTTTATTCAGCACAGTAATATGTTTTATTATTTTATATATCTTTTAGTTTTTTATATTTTATAAATGTTATTATTCCTATAATAGATACTGGAAGTGTACTTGGTTAGAGTATTGTTTCCACTATTTATTTCATTTTTCGCTAAATCTTTTGCAGTAAGGAACTTAGGGGCTCTCCGTGTTTTTTAAAATATTTTTATGAAGATTGTTTTTCTTTTTTGTCATGCAAAAAGTGGCAAAAATATTGATTGTTATTTTGATTTATGATAATAATATAATTAACGGAAGAAAAAGAAATGATGGAGAAAATATATGCAATATACAAGCAAATATAAATCCCCTTTGGGAGAAATTATGATAGCAGGAGATAAAAAAGGATTAACAGGTCTGTGGTTTGTGGGTCAAAAATACTTTGCACTTTATTTAGATAAAGAAAATAAAGAAAAAGAAATACAAATATTAAAAGACACTAAAAAATGGTTGGATATTTACTTTAGTTGTAAAGAACCAGGCTTTAAATTACCACTTCATTTTACAGGAAGTAAATTCCAAAACGAAGTATGGGAAATACTTTGTTCAATTCCTTATGGAAAAACGATGACTTATGGACAAATAGCAAATATACTAGCAAAGCGAAGAGGAATACCAAAGATGTCAGCTCAAGCAGTAGGTGGTGCTACCAAAAAAAATCAAATATCTATTATTGTCCCTTGTCATAGAGTCCTTGGAACAAATGGAAGCTTAACTGGATATGCTGGAGGAATAGATAGGAAAGAGAAGCTTTTAAAAATAGAAAATGGTTTGAGGGGAAATTACTGAAATAAAACAAATTTATTTGACAGAAACAAAGAAACAGGGTATAATAAAGAAACAAAATTAATTTTAGAGGATAAAATATTGCAAGAAAAAGAAAAATTTATGAAAGAAGCTTTAAAAGAAGCAAAAAAAGCATATGAAAAATTAGAAGTTCCCATAGGATGTGTTATAGTAAAAGATGGTAAAATAATTGCAAGAGCACATAATCAAAAAGAAACAAAATGTGATACAACAAAACATGCTGAAATTATAGCTATACAAAAGGCAAGCAAAAAATTAAAAGCATGGAGATTAACAGATTGTGATATGTATGTAACATTAGAACCATGTTCTATGTGCGCAGGAGCAATAATAAATTCAAGAATAAGAAATGTTTTTATTGGAGCTTTAGATGAAAAAACAGGAGCAGTAGGATCAGTTCTTAATTTGTTTACAGATTATAAATTTAATCATGAAGTTATTTTTGAAAATGGAATATTAGAAGATGAGTGTAGCGGAATTTTAAAAAGCTTTTTTAAAAAACTAAGAAATGAAAAAATGAAAAGTGATTTATAATTAAGAGGTATCGGAATGAAACAAAGACTAAGCAAAAAAATATTAAATATTTGCATTGTATTAATAATCATTGTAGCAATTATTTTTATAGCATTTATGTTTGTTCTACAGTATAGTGTAAATGGCGAAACTAATATGCCATTTGAGGTTTCAAAAATCTCAATTATATCTTCAACTGATGGAAAAGATCTCAGAGATTCTTTATATAAATGGAATATAACTGGAATCCAAAATAATGACATATATATTTATATAGAAAAAAATGACGAATATAGTAAACAAGAAACAATAAAAAACATAAAATTAGATGACTTTAATGTATCTCAAAAACCAAATGTTGGAGAGATAAAGATTTATAGACCAATAGAAAATGAAAATTCACTTTTTGAAAATGAAGATGAAAATGAAATTTCTGAATTAGAATTTACTGGCTCTGATTCAACAAATGCAAAAAAACTAAAAATTTCAAACCAAGGAGGTATTCTTGAGTTTAGATGTGCAAATAATAATATAGGAACATATTTATCAAATGATGATGAAGAAATTAATTATAATGAACTAATAAAAAAAATAAATATAAATGAAAATGATTTGATGGCTAAAATATCTTTTGATATAACAATAACTTTAAACTCTGGAAAAGTTTTTAAAGCAGAGGACGTTCTTTTACAAGTACCAAATGTTGGTATAGTAGAAAAAGGAACAATAGGTCAGGAATATACAGACTTAAATGAGATTGTTTTTAAAAGAATAGAAAATTAATACTTGTCAAAATACAAAATAAGTTGTATAATTCAAATGGTTTGATATTATATTCTTGTATGGAGGGCAAACCAATAAAAGCCTACGAACCTTGTCAGGTCCGGAAGGAAGCAGCAATAAGTAGATACTTTTGTGTGGTGTGCTTTCCATAGAAGAATTTAGTTTCATACCATTTTTAATTTTTAGGAGGTGTAGAAATGGGATATACAGCTCTTTATAGAAAATTTAGACCTATTAAGTTTTCTGAAATAGTTGGACAAGAACATATAAAAAAGACATTAAAAAATCAACTGATTTCAGGAAGAGTGGGACATGCTTATTTATTTAATGGTGGAAGGGGAACTGGAAAAACCACAACTGCTAAGATATTAGCAAGAGCAGTAAACTGCTTAAATCCACAAGATGGAGAGCCTTGTAATGAATGTGAAATATGTAAAGCAGCACTAGATGGGTCACTTACAGATATTATTGAAATGGATGCTGCATCAAATAATAGCGTCGAAGATGTAAGAGCTATAAGAGAAGCAGTAAATTTTTTACCTACAAAAGCTAAATATAGAGTCTATATTATAGATGAGGTTCATATGTTATCTATAGGGGCATTTAATGCACTTCTTAAAACATTAGAAGAACCACCTGAACATGTAAAATTTATTTTAGCAACTACGGAACCTCAAAAATTACCTGCAACAATACTTTCTAGATGTCAAAGATTTGATTTTAAAAGAATATCAGATGAAGACATAGTCAAAGATTTAGAATATGTTGCAAAAGAAAGTGATATAAAAATAACTAAAGAAGCATTAAACCTAATTGCTGTACTTTCAGAAGGTGGAATGAGAGATGCACTTTCAATTTTAGAAAGATGTAATCAAGATAATGAAGATGAAATTGATGCAGATAAAGTAAAAGATTTAGTGGGAATACCTAAAACTACATTTATAAATGAAATTGTAGAAGCAGTGATTTTTAAAGATGTCGAAAAAGCATTAAATAGTGTAAGTAGAGTTATAGATGATGGAAAAGATATAAATAATCTAGTTTGGGAAATTATTAAATATGTAAAAGATATTCTTTTATATAAAACAACTGGAAAGACAGAAATGTATAATAATAAAGAAATAGAGAAAATTAAAGAGCTTTCTGAAAAAATATCTAAACAAGAATTAATTGATTTAATATGTGAACTATCTAAAATAGAAAATGATATAAAACTTTCCTCACAAAAGGTAATAATTTTACAAACAGGATTAATAAGATTGTGTAATTTAAAAGCTGAGAATAGTAATTCTTCTGCTAATACTTACGGCACAGGAGATTCTAATTTGGAAGAAAGGGTTACTAAAATCGAAAATTTTTTACGAGCTGGTAATTTTGTAAGGGCAAAAAAATCAAATACAAAAGATTCCTCTGAAGAAAGAAAAGTAAAAATAGAACCAAAGTATAGAGGAAAGACACAAGATTACTGGCCAAAATTAGTAAATGATTTTAAATCATCTGGTAAGATGGTAATGTATATGAACTTAGTAGGAACGGTAGCTAGAGAAATAAATGACATGACTGTAGAAATAGAGTTCCCTAATGGTATGAGCAGTGCTAATAAGACTTTTTTAAATAGACCAGATACTAACCAAAATTTAAGAGAGCTAATTCATTTAGCATCTGGAAAAGAGATGCAAATAAAATTTGTTGATAAAGTACAAGAAGAAAAAAGTGCTATGAATGAATTTGAAAAAGTAATGGAAGATAGCAATATACCATTTAATATAATTTAAATTGAAAGGAGAAAATAAAAGATGTCTAAAAGAGGTGGATACCCAGGAGGAATGGGCGGATTTGGAGGAATGAATATAAATAATTTGATGAAGGAAGCTAAAAAAATGCAAGCAGATCTAACAAAAACTCAAGAAGAGCTTGCAGAAAAAGAGTTTTCTGCTTCTGCTGGAGGAGGAGCTATTGAAGTTAAAGTTAGTGGGGCAAAAGCTATTAAAGAAATAAAAATCAAGCCAGAAGTTGTTGATCCAGATGATGTTGAAATGTTACAAGATTTAATTTTATCTTGTATAAATGAAGCTTTAAGAAAAGTTGATGATGCAGGAAATGATGCCATGAGTAAATTTAATATACCTGGACTTATGTAGGAGGAAAAGCAAGTGTCGGAATATGCACCATCAATAGAAAAATTAATTGAAAGTTTTGAAAAATTGCCAAGTATTGGACATAAAACAGCAGCTAGACTTGCTTTTCATGTTTTAGATTGGAGCAAAGAGCAAACAGAACAGTTTGTAAATTCAATTCTAAATGCTAAAAAGAATTTAAAATGTTGTAGCAGATGTTTTAACATTACTGATAATGATCCTTGTGCAATTTGTTCAAATACAAATAGAGATCAAAGCATAATTTGTGTGGTAGAAAATGTTAGAGATATTATATCAATGGAAAGAACACATGAATTTAAAGGAGTATATCATGTTTTACATGGGTCAATATCTCCAATGAATGGTATAGGACCAGAAGATATAAAAATAAAAGAACTACTTGCAAGATTAAATAATGAAAAAATAAGGGAAGTAATTATTGCAACTAATCCAAGAGTTGAAGGGGAAGCAACTGCAATGTATTTGTCTAAACTTATAAAACCACTAGGAATTAAAGTTTCTAGGATCGCTCATGGAATTCCTGTAGGAGGAGATTTAGAGTATACTGATGAAATTACTTTAACTAAAGCGCTAGAAGGAAGAACACTGATGTAAATAAAATAATACACCTCATATTTTATAATATAAGGTGTATTTTTCTATGTATATTAATTAAGTAAAATATTACAAATGTCACGAGTAGAATTAGGTTTAGCAATTTTTTTAATATTTTGTTTAATATTAAGTAATAATTCATCATTATTTAATATTTCTTTTAAAACTGTTTTTATATTATTAGATTTATTTAACAAAAAGCCAGCATTATTTTCTATCAAAAATTTTGCATTTTCTTCTTCTTGACCAGGAATAGGGTTTATTGCCAAAAGAGGCAAATTAGAAACTAGAGATTCCGTTACTGTAAGACCTCCTGGTTTTGTTATAACTAAATCTGAAATAGACATAAATTCTGCAACTCTATCTGTAAACCCTAGAACTATTACATCATTTTCTCTATTGTATTCTTTTACAATTGCTTTGAAATTATTTTTTAAAGTATTATTTCTTCCTGCTATTGCAATTATTTGTACATTAGTAAAATTTTTGACAAGTACGTTAAATGCTTCAACTGTTTTGGATTTTCCAAGACCAAGTTCTCCTCCACCAAAAAACAAGATTGTTTTTTTATTTTCCTTTAAATTAATGCTTTTTAGAACATCAGATTTATTATAATCTATTAAAAATTTATCAGAAATAGGTATACCTGTATCAAATATTTTACTAGGAAGAACTCCTTTTTCTACTAATCTAGATTTAATTTTACTATGTGCTACAAAAATATAATCCATATATTCATGATTACTTATCCATTCATTATAAGGGTCTTCACCAAAATCTGTGATTACAGTTGCTAATTTAAAATCAAAAATACCTTCTTGTTTTAAAATTGAAAATAAATGTCCAACAAAGAAGTGAGTTGAAATTATAATATCTGGATTTGTATTTTTTAGCAGTTTTCTTAATTTATAAGAAAGTAGTTTATTAGATAATGTTAGTATTTTTTCAAAAAGAGGGGTCTGAGTATGATAATATATTTTACCCCAAAACCAAGGAACATTTTTAGTTATATTTGAATATGTTGAACCACATACCTTGTCTATTACGCGATTTACATATTTCATGCAGTCAAACAAAATTACTTCATAACCTGTATAGTTTTTTTCTATATATTCTTTTAGATTTTTAGCTGCTGAAAGATGACCGCCTCCGTATGAAGCATAAGATATCATTATTTTTTTCATAACTATTCACCCTTTTAGTATAACTATTAGTTTCTCATATTCTATCATAAAAATATGAAAAATGGAATAATTTTTATAATTTAGCACAAAATAAAAATAAATAAGGAAAGGAGATTATAATATATTTTAGGTATATTATATGAAATTAAATATGAAAAATACGAAGAAAATTTTAGTCTGGATTATAGTAGCTAGTTTAATTATTGTGATAGCAGTTTTAGGCTATTTTTTATATAAGAAAAACAATGAAATGGTACTTGCAAGTGAAAATTTATATAATAATAATTTTTATGAATTACTAAATTATGTCCAAAATGTGGAAACCTATCTTGCAAAATCAACAATATCAACAAGTAGTACTCATGGAGCAGAAACTTTAACTTATCTTTGGAGAGAAGCTAATCTTGCACAAACTTATTTAGCAAGTTTGCCTATTGAAAGTCAAGAGCTGGAAAAAACTGCTAAATTCTTAAATCAAGTTAGTGATTATAGTTATTCTCTATCTAGGAAAAATATTCAAGGAACAAATTTATCTGATGAAGATTTGAAAAATTTGGAGGAACTGCATTCATATAGTGTGGAGCTTGAAAATGTTTTAAATCAGCTTGCAAGTGACTTACAAGCAGGTTCAACAACATGGAAAGATCTAACTGCTAAAGAAGATGATCAATTTGCACAAGCTGTTAGCTTAAATTTAGATATATTTAGCTCTTTAGAAGAGAATTTTCATGAATATTCAGGGTTAATTTATGATGGAGCTTTTTCAGAACATTTGACAACTACTACACCAAAATGGCTTACGGGAGATGATATTTCAGAAGAAGAGGCAAAGACAAAAGCAAAACAATTTTTAGGTGAAGATAAAGTAAAGGAAATATCAAGTTCGGGTATATCTCAAAATGCAGACTTAGCTTCATATAATTTCACGGTAAACACAAATAATGACGAAACAATCTCTATTGCTATTTCTCAAAAGGGTGGGCAAGTAGTGTATAGTAATTATAATAGAGATGTTTCAGAAGAAAATTTGAAATATGAAGAAGCAAATGAAAAAGCAAAACAGTTTTTAAATGAGCATGGATTTTCAGACATGAAAGAAACTTATTACCTAAATGAAAATGGTGCAGTTACTATAAATTATGCTTACACGCAAGATGATGTAGTAATTTATCCAGACTTAATAAAAGTGAAAGTTGCATTAGACAATGGAGAAATTTTGGGTATTGAAACTACAGGGTATTTAAATAATCATACTCAAAGGGATGTGTCTAAAGATATAATTTCAATAGAGGATGCTAAGAAAACATTAAATAAAAATTTAAATATTGAAAGTGAAGGATTGGCTATAATTCCTACAGAATATAAGACTGAAATATTGTGCTATGAATTTAAAGGTAAAGTTAAGGAAACTGAGTTTTTAGTTTATATAAATGCTAATACTGGAAATGAAGAAGATATTTTAGTGATATATAATACTCCAAATGGAACTCTTACAATGTAATAAAATAACATTTTTGTAAATAATTTTAATAATATTATGATTAAAAAAGTTAATAATAAACTTATAGATAAATTTTATTGTATTTTAATTTATCTATAAGGGGGATATTAAAATGTCTAAAAATAGTAAGTTAATGTCTGAAAAATTAAAAGAAGAAATAGCAAAAGAATTAGGAGTATATGAACAAGTTAAAAGAGATGGCGGATGGGAAAATGTATCTTCAAAAAAATGTGGAAATATAGTTACAAAAGCAATTGAAATAGCAAATAGAAGTGTTGAATAGTAAAATAGAAACCTCATTAGATAATTCTAATGGGGTTTTATTTTGACAAAAATATTGTGTTTTACATATTTTAATATTATAATAATTTGAAATGGAGGGATTTTAATGAACCTAAAAATAAATGATATATTAAATTCTACTAATGGAAAGCTAATAATAGGAAATAAGGATAAAGAATGTGAAAATTATTCCACAGACACAAGAACTTTGAAACAAGGAGATGTTTACATAGGAATTAAAGGAGAAAAAATTGATGGAAGTTTGTTATGGAAAGATGCTTTTCATAATGGAGCAAGCTGTGCTATAATAAATCATATTGATTTAGATGCTAAAGATATAGAAAAATATAAAAAACAAGGGAAGTGTATTATTGAAGTTCAAGATACAATTGTGGCATTAGGTAAAATCGCAGAATTTAAAAGGAATTTATATAAAGATAAATTAAAAGTTGTTGGAGTAACTGGAAGTGTTGGAAAAACAAGTACAAAAGATATAATTGCAAATGTACTTTCTAAAAAATATAAAACCTTAAAAACAGAAGGAAATAATAATAATAATATAGGTCTTCCTCTAACTATTTTAAGGTTAAAGGATGAAGAAGTTGCTGTAATAGAAATGGGAATGAATCATTTAGGAGAAATAAGTTATTTGACTAAAATTGCAAAACCTGATATATCTGTTATAACAAATATTGGTACATCTCATATAGGAAATTTAGGATCAAGAGAAAATATTTTAAAAGCTAAATTGGAAATTTTAGATGGAATGGAAAAGAAAGTTTTAGTAATTAATAATGATAATGATCTATTAAATAAGTGGAACATTGAGCAAAGAGATGAACAAATAGAAGTACATACTTTTGGTATAGAAAATAAGAGTGAAGAGATTGCAGAAAATATTATATTAGATGAAAAAAGTAGTTCTTTTATTTGCAAAGCAAATAATGAGGAATTTAAAATTACTGTTCCAGTAAATGGTAAACATTTTATATTAAATTCATTATGTGCTGTAACTGTTGGTAAACTCTTAAATTTAAGTAATGATCAAATAATTTCTGGAATAGAGAGTTTTAAATTAACGGCTAAAAGAATGGAAATTATTAATTTAAAAAATGATATAACTTTGATAAATGACAGTTATAATGCAAGCTATGAATCTATGAAGGAAGCTCTATCTAGTTTAAATAACATGAAAGCTAAAAGAAAAATCGCAGTATTAGGAGATATGTTAGAACTAGGAAATTTTTCAGAAAAATTACATAGGGAAGTAGGAGAAGAAGTCTATAAAAATAATTTAGACTGTTTGTTAATAGTAGGAAATCAAGCAAAATATATTGCAGAGGGAGCTATAGATAAGGGTTTTAATAAAGATAAAATAAATTGTTTTAATAATAATGATGAACTCTTGGATTATTTAAAACAAAATATAAATAATGGAGATACACTCTTATTTAAAGCATCAAATGCTATTAAACTATTTCAAGTAGCAGAAAATTTAAAATTATATATAGAAAAAAAATAATGGTAAAGGGTTTGGCATGTCAAATATGTCAAACTCTTTTTTCTCGAAGTTTTACATTTCTTTAAAGAAAAGATATATTAATTATACAAAAAATTTCATCAAAAAACTGATAGAATTCAATCAATTTTATTTTGAATTATTCTATCAGTTTTATTTTAACATTTACAATTTTTTACAAACGTTACAATTCACAGCTTCTAATATAAGTTTAATAAAAGAATGTTAATTTATCTGCATGCACATACTTCAAAATATCAGTAACGCAGTAATAACGAATGAAAATAAGAGAAGAAAAAAACATAGCAAAATAAAGGAAA
>CAZUHD010000060.1:0-10553 GCA_964620415.1 uncultured Clostridium sp. | reverse complement strand
GATAAAAAAACATAACCTCTTGACAAATCCTAAAAAAATAGTTATAATAAATAACGTTAATAAATACGGCGAAGTAGCTCAGGTGGCTAGAGCATTCGGTTCATACCCGAAGTGTCGAGAGTTCGAGTCTCCCCTTCGCTACCAACGATATATTTGCTTGAAATTTATAGAATAAGAGTTTAAAATATCATCCTAAAAAAATGATATTTTTTCATTTATCGACAAAACACGATAAAAATTTAAAAATTGATTAGATGAACAAATTATAAGAGAAGAAAAAAGAGAGTATTATTTAAAACAAATAGAGAAAGTATTAAAAAAGTTTAAAACTAGAAAAAATAATACACTCTTTTTAATTTTCTTCTTTTTTAGTTAAAAGTCCTAATATTTGAGGGTATATATTGTAAGCATTATATTTCCAGTTATCTGAAATAAGTTTAGCTTGTTCATTTGAGCCTGCATAGGTTTTTATTTCTAATAATGTTTTATTATTTTCCATGATTTTACATTTAACGGTGTAAGAATGTTCATCTTCTGGAATAAATTCTGATGTAATAGCTTCTTCATTTACAATATTATTTAGTTCATTTTTTATAGTATTATCTGCTATTAGTTTCATAAGACCTGGTAAAACATCAATATTTAATTCTAAAGAATTTTTCCCTTCAGTTGTAATTTTATAAATAAACTCTGACATATTATTTTCTTCTTCATTTATATAAGTAGCTATAAGTTTGGAAGATACAAGATCTGCTAAAATATGTTTAAAATAAAAATAATTTATGCTATTTACTGGATAAATTAATTGGAATAAGTTACTTTCCGTTACATCTTTATCTAATGAATTTAAAACATATAAAATTAATACTTTATCTTGTGCCATATTAATAGCTTGATTCATGATAAAATTGCTTCCTTTCACAGTTTGTTCAATTTTGTTATAAGCAATTATAGCACAAAGAAAATATAAAGTAAATACAGGAAAAAATGATTTTAATTTTTGACGTCTATTAAAGCAACTAATTCTAAGACTTATATAGAAATTTTAAGCCAAAATGCTTCTAAAATTTTTGATATAAATATGTTTAAAATACAATGTAAAATTATAATATTGATATATTACTATTTAATTGCCTCTAACTAAGTAGAAAAGTATAAATAATATATGTAAATGCTAAGAAGATATTTGTAAAATATATCTTAGATAGTTTAAATACTATCAATTTTTATTTTTTTGTTCTTCTTGTATTTATACATATTTACATTTTGTTCTTGATTATTATTCATTTGTATGATAAACTATGAACAAATTGGTTAAAATAATAAAAAGAGAGGATTGATAAATATGGAGAAAGCTAAAGTTTATTTTACAAGAGAAATTACACCTGAAAGTGTTGTAAAAATGTTTAAATTATTACAAAAAGAATTACCTGGAAAAGTAGCTGTTAAGGTTCATTCTGGAGAAGAAGGAAATCAAAATTATTTACATCCAGATTTTATGAAACCTATGGTAGAAGAAGTTAATGGAACTGTAGTTGAATGTAATACTGCATATGATGGACAAAGAGATACTACAGAAAAGCATAAAAGATTAATGGAAAACCATGGATGGTCTAAACTTTTTGATGTGGACATTATGGATGCAGAAGGTCCTGACAAAGTTTTAGAAATTGAAAATGGGAAAGTAATTAAAAAGAATTATGTTGGTAAAAATTTAGATAAATATGATTCAATGCTAGTTCTTTCACATTTTAAAGGGCATCCAATGGGAGGATATGGAGGAGCTTTAAAACAACTATCAATAGGTGTTGCTTCTAGTAAAGGAAAAAGATATATTCACTGTGCTGGTAAAGAAAATGCATCTTATGAAGATATGTTTAAAACTGACCAAATTAAATTCCTAGAATCTATGGCGGATGCTGCTTCTTCAGTAGTTAAACATTTTAAAGGAAATATTGCTTATATAAATATTATGAAAAATATGTCTGTTGATTGTGATTGCTGTGATGTAGCCGAAGACCCATGTATGAAAGATATTGGTATTCTTGCTTCATTAGATCCTGTTGCAATTGATGAAGCATGTATAGATTTAGTAAAACAATCAAATGACCCTGGAAAAGATCATTTATTAGAAAGAATTAATTCAAAACAAGGAACTCATACAATAGATGTAGCAGCTAAACTAGGAATTGGAACAAAAGAATATGAATTAATTGAAGCAGAATAAAAAATGCCACACAAGTTTGTTGTGGCTTAAATTTTGTGTAAGGCAAAAAAATATAAAAAAGTACTTGCGAAAAAAGCGTTCTATATGATACAATGCAAAAGGTAATGAAATAAATGAAATTAAAGATAAAAGTTAAAAATGTATATGAGAAAGGAATTTCTTTATGGAAAAAAGTATTCAACCTAAATATACTTTAGGCGAAGAATTGGTAAATTCAATTTCACACGGAATTGGAGCATGTTTAGCTGTTGCTGTGCTAGTATTGACAATAGTTTTTTCAGCACGTCATGGAAATGCTGTTGGAGTTGTTGCATCATGTATATATGGTGTTTCAATGATAATAATGTTTACTATTAGCACTATATATCATGCTTTAAGTCCAAAATTAAAAGCTAAAAAAATATTTAGAATTATAGACCATTGTGATATATATATTTTTATTGCTGGTTGTTATACACCATATTGTTTAAGCTTAATTGGAGGAACTACAGGTTGGATTATATTTGGAATTATATGGTTATGTGCACTAATTGGTATACTCTTAAATGTTATTAATTTAGAAAAATTTAGAATACCATCTCTTATTATGTATTTGATTATGGGATGGATGGTTATTTTTTCTTTCAAAAGTTTAACTAGCAAAATTAAACCAATGGGACTTTATTTATTGTTAGCTGGTGGAATTGCTTATACTGTAGGAGCTTTATTATATGTGATAGGAAAAAAGAAAAAATATTTTCATTCAGTTTTCCACTTTTTTGTGCTTGGAGGATGTATGTTACAGTTTTTCTCCATTTTGCTTTATGCTTTATAACTAAGATAAAACTTAAAATTGACTAATATTGTAAAAAGTAATATAATGAACTTTAATTATACAAAATGGAGGAAAAAAATATGTATAAAATATCGATAATTATACCGATATATAATGTTGAAAATTATTTAGCAAATTTACTAGATTCAATAATAGATCAAACGATGAATTTTAAAGATATTCAGGTAATAATGGTTGATGATTGTTCAACAGATAACTCAAGAGAAATAATGGAAAAATATTCTAATGAATATGATAATTTTGAAAGTATATTTTTAACAGAAAATAGTGGTGTAGCAGGAAAAGCAAGAAATGAAGGAATGAAAGTAGCAAAGGCTAAATATTTGATGTTTGCCGATTCAGACGATTTTTATCCAAAAGATGCCTGTGAAATATTGTATAACACAATAGAAGAAAAAGATGCTGATTTTATTACAGCAAATTACATAAATGCAGATTATGATGGAGCTGTATGGGATGAACCTATTTTCAATCAAAAAAAATATAAGGATTTTAAATTAAGTATAACAGACTATGACAAATCATTTTTTATTTTAAATTCATCTGCATGTAATAAAATTTTTAGAAAATCTTTTATAGATAAAAACAAAATTAAATTCCTTGAAGGTGTACCAGCAGAAGATGCTTATTTTACGACATCTTGTTTTATGAAATCTGATAAAGTTTATTATAATAGTAAAATAATATATTGCTATAGACAAAGAAACCAAGGAGATAGAAGAAGTAAATCTGTATCTTTTAGATGTTCTAGGGATTATTTTGCCAAAATTAATAAAGCTTATAAGATTATTTATGAAAATTTTAAGAGTAATAAGCAGTTGGCTTTTTATAGATACACTTATGCAAAAAATATGTCTTATATGATTTATAAATTTATAGATTCTGATATACTAACAAAAGCCCAAAGAATAGATATTTTAAAAGAAATGAAATGGTTTTATGAATTAAGCAAGGAATTAAAAATACCAGCTGTTCAAGAATGTCAGCAAATGATAATAGATAAAATTTTAAGTGAAGAATATGAAGTTGCAATTGATTATTGTAAAATAATTGCAGAAATAAGAAAAATGCTCACAAAAGAAATGAGAGAAAAGATGTCTAAACCAGATGCTAAGATGTATAGTGAAATATCAAAATATGATAATGAATTTATAGGTAAATAAGGGGATATTAGATGTTTAAATTGAAATTTGCAAAAATGTATGATAATTCTATATTTGAAAAAAATAATCTAAAGCCAGTTTCAGAAGATTATTTTTGTGTAAAAGAAAATATATTTTGTGTTGCAGATGGAGTAACTAGAGATTCTATTTATGGAGAAGCTGTACCATATCCTAAAAATAAACAAGAATGTGAAAATTGGATTAAAGTATATCCAAATCCTAGTGGAGCTTATGATGCAGCAAAAGTATGTGCAGATTCGTTTGTTAAATATGTTGTAGAGTATAATGGTAATATAGATGAAAATGTTATAGATACAATTATAAAAAAAGTAAATAAAGATATTGGAAAATTAAATGAAGGAAGAGAAATTGATTATTTAGCAAATGATTTGTTTTGTTCAGTAGCTGTTGGGGGAATTATACTTCAAGATTATTTATATTGTTTTTCAATTGGTGATTCACATATTACTGGATTTGATTCTAATTTTAATATATGTTTTACAACTATAAATAACCACAAGCAATTTGAGAATTTTTTGAATTTATATTGTAAAGACCATGAGTATGATTGGAATAACCCTAAAGATAGGGTAATGGTTAGAAGGGATTTTAGAAATAAACCCCAAAAAAAATATAATGGTAAGGAAGTTTCTTTTGGGGTTTTATCTGGCGAGAAAGAAGCGGAACATTATATTGATGTTTATAAAGTTGATTTAAGCAATATAAAATATATATGTGCATATTCTGATGGATGCGAGGAATTTTTTAGAGATAAAGAGCATACTAAAATGATTATACAAAATCCAGAAAAATTACAAAATGAGGGAAAAGAGAGAACTTTAATTATTTATGAAAAAGAAAAATAAGTGAAAAAAGAAATTTTTTTAAAAACAGGTGAAAATGATAATTCTCCTGTTTTTTATATTTTTCCTTATATTATTATTATTTAATGTAATAGTCTTGAACTACTTTTTTATACAAATTCTTTTAAATCAAATTTTTGATATAAAAAGAGAAAATTTATAGGGGAGATTTTAAAGAAACATAAGATATAAAACATATATTGATTGAAGTTATAGAAAATATACTAAACATAGTAAAGAAAAATTATAAAGCGAATGAAGATTTGAAATTCAATCGCTTTTATCTTTATTAATTAAAATATTTTGTTATTCAGATAACATTGATTCAATTAAAGCTAAAACATTTTTTTTATCTTTTTTACTTAGTTTTGAAAAACCAGAACGAAAGCTCTCTGTGTCATCTGTAATATTAAAGCTTTTCATAAAATCATGTAATATATCATTAGGAGTAACTTTAAATGCTTCACAAAATTTTAACATTGTTTTTATTGTACCCATATATCTACCATTTTCTATTTGACTTATGTATTTTGTATCAAATCCTGTCATTTGAGCAACTTGCTCTTGAGTTAACTTATTTTTTACTCTTAAATCATGTATCACTTTACCATAAATTTTATTTTCATTACTTTTTTCCATCTATCATCACCACCTATATAGTAACCAAAAACAAATAAAAATATAACCAAGTAAATAAAGATAAAAGTATTGAAAAACATATTTAATTTTTATTTGCTTTTTAGATAATTTAGTAAAATGAATAATGCGAATTTCGAAGAAAACATTATTAAGTTTAAAAGGACATTCTATGATTATAATAGCAAAACATATTTGATTTTTTTGTACAGCTCAGGTAGTAATTAAAGCTTTTAGTATAATTTCATTTATTAGGTTATATGAAAGTTTTAAGTCTTAAAACATTAAAATAATAAATTCAGTAAAATTAGCATTTTAAAAGGTTTTGTATTTTTTATAAAAATTACAAAATAGCTTTATATCAATAACTAATTTACCAGAATTGTAACTATTTTTGTGGTATGAGTAAAAAATATCATCAAAAACCTTGACAAAAGTCGTTAAAAACATATATAATATTTTGTATAAATTTGTCGTTTTAATAAAAAAAATGAGAAAGGGGAAGAGAATATGGATAGTATAGAACTAAAGAATTATATTGGGCATGTTAAAGATTTAGAAATGTCGTGTTATAAACAAGCTCGTTATATAAAGGAATTGCAAAATGTTTTGGAAGAGGTTCAGCATCCACGTATATATGCGGAAGTAGAAAGGAAAGAAGATAAACCCATGGGAATTTTAGCATCAATCTGTGCAGGTATAGTTGGAATTTTTGGTTCCGCTATAGCGGGATGTGTGATAGATTTATTTATATATTTCATTTTGTGCATTCTTGTAATTGGTTTGTGGTTATTGAACATTGTATTAAAGGCATCTTGGATATCGGCTATATTGGATTGGAATCCTCCAATGTGGTTAATCATTGCGGTTTTGGGAATTCCGATCCTTCTATGTGTACTAATTGGAATCGGTATATTTATTGTGTTGATTATTTCGAGCATACAAGGCAAAATAAAAAACAAACGACTTAAAAAAGAAATAAAAAAAGAGAACGAACATATAGCTGAACTCAACAAAAATATTCAATCTCAAGTTCCTATTAAAACTCAAAATGTAAAAAAAGAAATAGAACGTGCGAGAAAACAATTTAATGAAACTTATGGTTTATTGCAAAAATATTACGACGAAAACATTATATACGAAGATTATCGTGGTCTTGTACCTATGTGTATGATTTATCAATATCTTGAATCTAAGCGTTGTGATCAGCTTGAAGGTCCATATGGTGCATATAATAAGTACGACTATGAAAAGAACGCACATATTATTGTAACACAATTGGGTGAAATCATTAACAATTTAAATAAAATCGAAGAAAATCAAGGAACTATTGCAGAAGCAATTAGAAAGGCTAATACAAATGTTACAAAATTATCAAATATTGTTCAAGAACAATCAGAAAGTTTAGAAAGAATAGAAAGCAATCAAGAAAATGCAAATTATTATAATCAAATTACTGCAACAAATACAGCTTATTTATCATGGATTACGACACACGCATATATTGCTGAAAAATAAATTCAAAATAATCAAAATTAAAATAATGAAATGGGGGATTAGAAATGGAAAAAAAGGATATATTTAGTAGAATAAAAGAATATCTCGAAATGTATATGAGTGATGACTTAAGAATTTTAATGGGAGTTTTAAAAAGAGGAGCAATTGCTGGAATAATTATTGGGATAATTTTGATCTTTTTCGGCATACACGATGGGCTTAGTTTTATACAAATTCTTGGAAGCATTTGTTTATTACCTGTATGTTGTTTGTATGGCGCAGGAATTGCTTTGGGTTGGGAAAGGAGCAGCAGAATTATTAATGCAATATTTGGAAATTGGGTTATTTTTGGCACAGCATGTTTTTGGATTATAGCATTATTTATAAAGCTTATTTTGTCTATTGCTCTGGGAATAATAGAAGTACCAATATTTATTATAAGAGTTATTATAGACTATAAAAAATCAATGCCGAAGCCAGATAAAAGTTAAAGTAGAAAAAATGAGGTAAATATTGCTGTGAAATGATTTTTTATTTTAAAATAGGCTATGTATTAACCATTTTGAAAAATTTTGTTGCAGTTTAGATGGTATAATTATTGATATAAAGTGATTTTGTAAAATATTGATTTTACTGAATTATTATTGTAATATTTTGCATTATTAAATTTAAAAATGTAATTTTATAAACACAAGTAAATTAAGTCATATCAATAATTATTTCTAATAATATCTATCACTTGAATAAAACTTTGTAAAACCACATAACAAATAAAAAAAATTATATATGCAATATTTTGGGAGGAGAAAAAAGTTATGGAAATATTTAAAGAGAAAAAATCAAAATTAACATTTTTTTTAATTTTATTAGCATTTGCTTTATTATTTGCTTTTTCAGGTAAAGTTATGGCAGCAACAGAAAATGAACACATCAAAGAAGTTCATGTAGAAAATGCTACACTTTCTTTTAAAGAAGGAGAAAAACCAAGATTTACAGCAACTGTACCAGCAGATGCACATTACAAAATTTTATGGGAAGGATGGTATGCACCTGAAGGAAACAGTTTTGTTTATACAGATGGTATGTATACAGATGACCATTTTGGTCATGACGAGTATGAACCTTATGAGATTATCGAAGAATTTAAAGCGGGTGTTAAGTACTTTTATGAATTAGCCATAGAAACGGATGAAGGCTATGTCTTTGATAAAAATACGACACTTGATATTAACGGTAAAACAATTAGTTTTGAGCTTGATAATGAGTTTGATTGGTTATTTGTTTCGCATGATGAGAGTCTTAGTATGACACCTACTCCAAAAGAGCCGATGACTACACCAGAAAAACAATATATTAATGAAGTTCATATTGAAAATGTTACACTTTCTTTTAAAGAAGGAGAAAAGCCAAGATTTACAGCAACTGTACCAGCAGATGCACATTATAAAATTTTATGGGAAGAATGGAATGATTATGAGGGTGATACTTTTATTTCTACGGATGATATGTATAAAGATGGTGAATTTAAAGCAGGTGCTACCTACTTTTATAACGTAGACGTTAAAGCGGATGAAGGCTATGCTTTTAGTGAGAGTACAACAATTGATATTAACGGTAAAAAAATTCGTAAGGATCATATACAATTTGATGAGGACTGGAATTGGTTAATAGTTTGTGATGATGGAAACCTTATGATGACACCTACTCCAATGACACCTACTCCAAAAGAACCTACGATACCACAAACACAAGAAAAAGTTGACGAAAAAGACGATACACCAAAAACAGGATCAATCAACATTTTGAAATATGTTGTAGTTGTTACTGTTATATCAGCATTAGGAATTGTAGTTTTAAGAAAAAGAAAATTAGAATAGAAAATAATTTGAGAAATAAATTGATTGTTACAGTTCAGGTTATAGATGCTATTGGTTAAGATTATTGATATAACTTCATTTACTTGTGTTTATAAAATTATATTTTAAGACTTAAGAGTATAAAACATTAAAATAATAATTTAGTAAAATCAATATTTTACAAAATTTCGTAATTTTTTATAAAAATTACAAAATCGCTTTATATCAATAATTAAACCAACTGAACTGCTACAACTGATTTTCTATTCAAAATTAAATTTAAATAATGGGGCAGGAATTTACTCTGTCCTATTATATTTAAAGGGGCAATAGAATGAAGAAAAAAATACATTCAAAAAGTAAAAAACGTAATATCAAAAAGACAATACTTATTTCAATGCTTATGTTTATTTTAATTTTATGTGTTATATATATTTTGTATTATTTTTATAATACAAATAAACAAAAACAAAAAAATAATCAATTATTAGAAAATACTGTTGTAGGCAAAACAGATATAACTATTGAAAAAACAGAAAGGATGTTACAAGTAGAAGAACTTAAAAAGCAAAATGAAGATGTCGTAGGTTGGCTTGAAATTCCTAATACGAATATTAATTTCCCTGTATTACAAGGGACAGATAATGAATATTATTTAACTCATACTTTTGATAAACAATATTCGAAAGATGGTTCAATATTTTTAGACAAAGATTATAAATGGAATCCGCCAAGTAGTAATTTATTATTATATGGACATAATAATAAAAATGGTAATATGTTTCAAAATTTATTGGAATATAAACAAGAGGAATATTATAAGCAACATTCTACTATAAGATTTACAACAGAAACAGAAGATGCAAATTATGAAATAATATCAGTATTTTTATCAAGAGTTTATTACAAAAGTGAAAAAGATGTATTTAGATATTATTATTTTATAAATGCTAGAAATGAAGAGGAATATAATGATTTCGTAAATAATGTAAAAAAAGTGAGTATTTATGGTATTGATACAACAGCAAAATATGGTGACCAACTACTAACGCTTTCTACTTGCGAATATTCACAAAAAGACGGCAGATTTGTAGTTGTGGCAAAAAAATAGAAAACCAATGAAAAATTTAGATATAGACATTTAGTTTCAGTTTAAAAGTTACCCTTAGACTTGGAAAAATGTTACAATTCACAGTTACTAATATAAGTTTAATAAAAGCAGGAATCATACTACTTCCTGCTTAAAAAAATTTTCTATTTTTTTTGTAATTGTTTAATTTTACCTATTTTTAGCCCTGTTATTTGAATTATTTGCTCTATTGTTAAATTCATTTCTAACATCTTTCTTGCTATTTCTATTTTGTTCTTTTGGATTCCTTTTTGGATTCCCTTCTGGACTCCCTCTTGGATTCCTTCCGCTTTTCCTTCTGCTCTTTCTAACCTTAAAGCATCTCCTTCTTCTAATGAACTATATAA
>CAZUHD010000059.1:0-10561 GCA_964620415.1 uncultured Clostridium sp. | reverse complement strand
TAGAAGAAAAAGAAGAAAAACTTAAAATTAAAGAAAACGTTATACATACTGGTATTGTAACGCAAAAAGAGTTAGTTGATTTATATAATTTAGTAGATTTATTTGTGTTTCCTTCTCTGTATGAAGGATTTGGACTACCTGTATTAGAATCTTTAGCATGTGGAACACCTGTTATTTGTTCTAATACTTCTTCATTACCAGAAGTTGGAGGAAATGAAGTTACCTATATAGATCCTTTAGATATAGATGACATAAAAGAAAAAATTGAAAAACAAATAATTTACTCCAAAAAAGAAATGAATTATAAATGGTTAGACAAATTTAATTGGCAGAAAAGTGCAGAGTATACAACAAATTTATTTAAAGGATAAAAAGGAAAAAACGTATGAAGTTATCAAAAATTAATAATATTTTAATGTACATATTAATATGGTTTATGATTTATTCTTCTGCATTGCTATATACACATTTACCTAAATGGTTTGGTTATTTTAAGGATGTAATTATATTTTATTTTGCAATTATATTAATTTCAAAAAGAAAAATAAAAAAAGTTAAAGATATAGGAGTATCTTTTTATGTATTATTTCTTTTAGTCAGTGTAATATCATGGATGGGTATGACAAATGGGACGGCTGGTAGCACTATAGAAATAGTTATTAGAATATTTAGGTATTTAGAATTTTTTATATTATTTTTTGTTTTTGCAAATTTAGAAGAAATTTGTACTGTACCATATAAAAAATTAATCAATTGGTATATAAATTTGTCTTTAATATTAATTTTTGTAAATATTTTTGGATATTTTGTACCAAATGATATTGTTAGTATATATATAAGAGATACTACCGCGTATAGAAATAGAATTTCCGTTGGACAGCCAGCTGTTGTAGCGTATCCAATGATTATATCTTTTTTATTTTTATTAGTATATACAAAAAGTAATATGAAGAATATATTAAAAATGCTTATGTTATTGGTAGGAATTATAATTTCAGTATCTACAACTGGTATTTTATCAATAATTGTTTGTATATTGGTATTTCTTTTTATGCATATTGATAAAAAAAAGTTAAAGAAAATTACACCTATATTATGTAGTTTATGTATAATATTTGCTATTGGATTAGCAATGATTTCAAATGTTCCAAAACTAAATAAAGTGTATGAACAAGCTAGTCTTTTATTAACAACAAAAGTAAAAGCTTTATTTAATGATCGTATAACTGACTTGGCAATGAAAGCAAGAGATGATTATTATAAAGAAGTAAAAGATAATACAACAAATATAATCCAAAGATTATTTGGCTTAGGATTACTAGGATTTTATACTGATGAAAATATGCCTAATAGCTTAGAAAATACATATAGAAGTATGAGACTATGTTATGGAATAATTGGATTGATAGCATATATTTTATTTTTAAGTAAGCATACTTTAGGAGAATTAAAAAATATAAAAACTAAACAAGGCATGTTTATAGTTTTAATGTTTATAGCATTTGCAATGCATTCATATACTTTGGAAGTATTATATTTACCAACTATAGCGTATACTCTATCTTTATTTTATTGTTATGTAAAAAGAAAGGAAGTAAATGATGAAATTACTGATAATCAATGAATCGCTAATTGGAGGTGGAACAGAACAATCTTGTTTAAAAATGAAAAAGTTATTAGAAAATAATAATCATGAAGTATTTTATTTAAATTTTGATGATCAATTTGATGAAAAAATAAAAGATATAGATAACAGTAAAAACATAATTAATATAAAAATACAAAATACTAGTATAAATAAAATGATATTTAACCTTTCTATTTATATAAAAATTAGAGATATGATAAAAAATATCCAACCAGATAAAATAATACTAAATAATATTTTTTCTAGTCCAATTACTCAAATGAAAGCATTAAAAGGATATGAGGTTTATCAAATAGTTAGAGATTATAGCATTATCTGTCCTAAATCAACATGTGTAAAATGTGATTTTCAAATATGTGATGGATATAAAAGATCAAAGTGTTTAAAAGAATGTAATTATCACTCTTCTAAAATTTTATTAGCAGCTAAATTACATTTAACGAAACGAATGGAAAAAATAAGGAAAAAAATAATAAAAAAAGCAATAACACCAAGTGAAATGTTAAGCAACTATTTATTAAAATATGATTATAATTCATGTTGCATTAACAATCCTATGGAAATACCAAAAGAGAATTTAACTGAAAAAGAAATAGGAAAAAATATAAAAAAATATATATATGTTGGTATGGTAAATGAAAATAAAGGTATATATAAGTTTTTAGATGTTTTTCAAAAATTTTCAAATAATAAAAATGTAAAATTATCAATAGTTGGAAAATGTACTTCAGAAGAAGATGAAAAAAAATTTACAGAATATTTAAATAATAACAAAAATATAGAATACTTAGGATATAAAAAACATGATGAAACGGTTTTGGAGATAAAGAAATCGGATTTTCTTGTTGTGCCATCATTGTGGATTGAAAATTATCCAACAACCGCATTAGAAGGGATGCTAGAAGGCACAGTTGTTATGGGAAGTAATAGAGGTGGTATTCCAGAAATAATTGGTAATGATAGAGGAATATTATTTGATATATTAAATTTTAATGACATATTAGATAAATTAGAAAAAACATATAAAATGTCTAATGAAGAATATAAAGCAATTAGAAATAGAGCATATAACTATGTTATAAATAATAATTCCTTTGATAAATATTATGAAAGAATTATGAAAGTAATTCAATAAGTAAAAATAATAAATAGAGGTAAGAGTTATGAAAATAATAAATTCATTAAAAAAAATAGTTAAAAATCCAAAAATGATACTATATTATATGGATAGATTAGGGTTATATAGAATGGATGATTTAGCATATATAAAATTACAATTCAAAGATGCTATGGGAGAAGAATTAGATATAGAAAACCCAAAAACCTTTAATGAAAAATTACAATGGTTAAAATTATATGATAGAAAACCAGAATATACAAAAATGGTAGATAAATATGAGGCAAAAAAATATGTTGCAGATTTAATAGGAGATGAATATATCATACCTACAATAGGCATTTATGATAAGTTCGACGATATAGACTTTGATGAGCTTCCTAATCAATTTGTCATGAAATGCACACATGATTCAGGTGGGCTAGTAATTTGTAAAGATAAAACGCAATTAGACATAAAAAAGGCAAAGAAAAAAATAAACAAATGCTTAAAGAGAAACTTCTATTATATTGGAAGAGAATGGCCATATAAGAATGTAAAGCCCAGAATTATAGTAGAAAAATATATGGTTGATGAATCAAAAAAAGAATTAATAGATTATAAGTTTTTCTGCTTTAATGGTGAACCCAAATTTCTATATGTATCGGAGGGACTAGAAAATCATAAAACGGCAAAAATTTCTTTCTTTGATATGAATTTTAATAGAGAAAAATTCAAAAGAAGCGATTATAGAGAATTTGATCAAAATCCAAAAAAACCAGTTAATTTTGAAAAGATGAAAGAATTAGCAAAAACACTATCTAGTGGTCATACCTTTTTAAGGGTTGATCTATATGAAATAAACAATCAAATTTATTTTAGTGAATTAACTTTTTCTCCATGTGCTGGTTATTTGCCGTTTGAACCTGTGAAATATGATATGGTTATAGGAAATATGATTATATTACAAAATTTCGGGGGGGGGTTATTAAATACTCACAAATAATTGGAATAAAATATAGTTCTATAAATTTTACATATGTATATATTGGGAAAAATGTAAGTTACATATTGTATGTTTCTTTAGATATAAAGGAAAATACAAATCTAAAATATATAAATTTTTTGAGAATAAACAAAGAGAAGTGCAGTGACAGGATCAAGGTACGTTATCAAAACAATGAAGTAGAAGCCATAGATATTGTACAAAAAACTAGATGTGATAACTCAAGAATATCACTAATAAAAGAAAAATATATAGAAAAAAACTTTTAGTAATAAAAAGTTCAACTTAAGAGCAACTACTGGTTATAAAGATGTAAAGGAGATATTTTATGAAACATGAAACGATTGCTACAGTAACAGTAACATATAATAGAAAAGATTTGTTACTAAAAAATATAGAAGCGATAATGTCACAAAATTGTAATATAGATTGTATTATAATAGTCGATAATCACAGCACCGATAATACTAAAGAAGCAGTTTTAAATACGTTTCCTAATGGTAATATAAAGTATATATACTTAGATGAAAATACAGGTGGTGCAGGTGGATTTTATACAGGTTGTAAATATGCTTTTGAGAATAATTATGATTGGGTTGTATTAATGGATGATGATGGGAAACCACAAAATGCTGATACTATAAAAAATCTATTAAAAGAAGTTGAAAAAAAGGGATTAACAAGTAATGATAGTATTATGTTAAATTCATTGGTATTAAGTGATAATAAAAAATTGAGTTTTGGTTTATTTAATATGAATGAAAGCATAGAGGACATAAAACCAAGAGTAAAAGAAAATATTATAAGAGATAAAATTAATCCTTTTAATGGAACTTTAATTTCTAGAAAATTAATGGAAAGCATAGGCTTTCCAAATAAAGATTTTTTTGTAATTTGTGATGAGCAGGATTATTATTATAGGGCTCTTAATGCCGAAGCATATGTTGCAACTGTATTTAATTCACTTTACTATCATCCTGCAGCAATTGAAAAGAAGTTACGTATAATAAAGTTCTTGGGAAAGAACTATGCTTTTTCAATACAGAAACCATGGAAGGAGTATTATGCAACTAGAAACCATACATATGTATATAGAAATATTTATAATAAAAAACAAAAACGTAATTATATTATAAAGAAAATTATAGGTGCATTATTATTTAACGAAAAAAGATTAGAAACTTTGAAAATGGTAATTAAAGGCTATAGAGATGGAAAGAAAGGAAAATTAGGGAAAACAGTAATTCCTAAGTAAAGGAAACACAATGAAAAAATCAATCACAAAAAATTATATATATAATTTAGTATATCAATTAATGGTAATAATATTACCATTAATAACTACACCTTATGTATCTAAAGTTTTAGGTGCAGAAAATATAGGAATATATAGTTATACTTCATCAATAACTACATATTTCATATTATTTGGCTCATTAGGTATAGCTTTATATGGACAAAGAGAAATTGCATATTTACAAGAAGATAGAAAAAGATATAGTCAAACATTTTGGGAAATATTATTAGTAAGATTTATTACAATGTCAATCTCAATGACAATATTTTATTTCGTATTTGTAAGAGGAGAACAATATCAAATATATTATGCTATTTTATTAATAGAATTATTAGCAAATTGTTTAGATATAAGTTGGTTCTTTCAAGGATTAGAAGAATTTAAAAAAACAGTATTAAGGAATATAATTATAAAAATAATTAGTGTTATATCAATATTTGTATTTATAAAAACAAAAGAAGATTTAGTGTTATATTTTGTAATTTACGTACTTTCAAATTTATTAGGCAATTTATCATTATGGTTGTATTTACCAAAGTATTTGGAAAAGATAAAAATAAAAGAACTAAATTTAATAAAACATGTTAAACCAATAGTGGCACTATTTATACCTCAAATTGCAATACAGGTATATACGGTATTAGATAAAACAATGATTGGAAAAATATTAGTAGATATGACAGAAGTTGGAAATTACGAACAATCACAAAAAATAATAAAATTATCTTTAACTCTAGTTACAGCATTAGGAACAGTTGTATCTCCGAGAATTGCAAATACTATTGCTAATGGTAAAAGTGAAGATGTAAAAAAATATTTATCAAATTCTTTTAACTTTGTATGGTTTTTAGGAATACCAATAATGTTTGGAATAATGGCGGTTGCACCTAAAGTAGTTCCGTGGTTTTTAGGAGAAGAATTTTCAAAATCTAAAATGATATTGATATTAGGAGCACCTATAGTGATGGCAATAGGATTAAATAATGTTTCAGGGGTACAATACTTGATTGCAGCTAAAAAACAAAATATTTTTACTAAGTCAGTTATAATAGGAGCTATATTTAATTTTTGTTCTAACTTGATTTTGATACCTAAATTTAAAGCAGCAGGAGCTATGGTTGCATCAGTATTAGCTGAAACATTAATACTTATAGTTCAATTAATATATATAAGAAAAGAAATACCATTAAATATTGTATATAAGAATAGTATGAAATATATAATAAGTGGATTAGTTATGTTTGTTGTAGTTTTTCTAATTGGGCAGCCAATGAAAGCAACTATTGTAACTACAATAGTTCAAGTGATAACTGGAGTAATAGTATATGTAATTATGTTAATTATATTGAAAGATAAATTTTTATATGAAACATTAAATAAATTAAAAGGCAAAATTCTAAACATTGATTATTTTAAAAGATAAATTAATTTATGAAATATTAGCAAAATATATAAACAATATTAAAACAATATTAAATTAAATGAGGAGAGAAAATGGAAATAAAAACAATAGCAAAAAATATACTAAAAAAATTAGGTTTATTTGAAAAAGTAAAAAGTTATAAAAAGCAAGTAGAGAAAAAAAGAAGATTAACAAAAAAATATGTATTTGAAAATAGAATGAAAAATAAAGATAAGGTTTGTATTGTACTAGCAGGTTATAAAGAATATTTATGGGATATTGTGTTTAAAAGAATAAAAACATTTATACCAGAAGATATAGAAGTTTGTATATTATCAAGTGGAAAATATAGTGATAAACTATCTCAAATTGCTAAAACGAATGACTGGTCTTATTTAAGTACAAAAAGGAACAATGTTTCATTAATACAAAATGTTGCAATAGAATTATTTAAAAATGCAAAGTACATATATAAGTTAGATGAAGATATGTTTGTAACGAAAGGTTATTTTGATACTTTAATGAGAACTTATAGGGAATGCGAAGAAAACGGAGAATATAGATGTGGATTTATTGCACCTACTATACCAATAAATGGATTTGGACATATGGTGGTACTTAAAAGATTTGGTTTAGTAGAAACATACACTAAAATGTTTGAAAAACCTATTTATGCCTCAGATAGTACTAGGATGCTTCAAAAAAGCCCAGAAGTAGCCCAATTTATGTGGGGGGGGGTAGAGAACTATTTACCTAAAATAGATAGCATGAATGATATAGTTAGCAAAGATAAATTTGGCTACCAAATATGTCCAATAAGATTTAGTATAGGGGCGATTTTATTTAGAAGAGAATTATGGGAAGAAATGGGAGCATTTAATGTAACGAGAAAAACAGATATGGGAAATGATGAAAAACAGCTCTGTGAGTATTGTGTAGATAAAAGTAAAGCGATGATAATTTCTAATAATTCAATTGTAGGGCATTTATCTTTTAGGCAACAAAATGATTCTATGAAAGAATATTTTATAAATCATAATGAATTGTTTGATATATAGTATAAAAATAATAAATAAGAATAAGGTGTTATAGATATGTATTTTATAAAAAAAATTATAAAAAAAATAATAGGCAAAAAGAACATATTTCGTATTAATTATACAAAGAGAATATCAAGAAATTTACATAGAAAAAACGAAAGTAAATTAACAATAATAAAAGATATGCCAAAAGTTAAAATATATACGGAATTATCAAAGCTATTTAATAATATAAATTTTGAAAATGTAAATAAAGCGGAAGAGTTTTATTATAATTTAGATGTATATAAAACTATATATAAAGAAAATAAGCCAATAGAAAATCTAACAATTGATTATGAAAAAATTTTAGATAATTCTTTATTAAATTTTAAAGAGCAAATTAATAAAAACAAAAAAGAAGAAGAATTTTATAAAGATGAAATAGAAACAGTAGAAGCAATAGAAATATTAATAAATAGAACTATAGAACATTTAAATAGTCAAAATGCAAATGAAGAGATTATAAATAATATAAAAAATATAAAGGAAAATAAAGCAATAAATTTTAAAGAAGCTTTACAAAGAATTTTATTTTTTAATCAAATACTATGGCAAACAAATCATAGATTAAATGGTTTAGGAAGGCTAGATAAAATATTATATAAATATTATGAAAAAGATATAAGAGAGAATAATATTGACAAAAACGAAGTAAGACAATTAATTGAACAGTTTATGGTTACATTACACAAATATTATAATTTTAAAAGTAATGTTTTAATGGGAGATACAGGGCAGATTATTGAATTAGGTGGAAAAAATATAAATGAAGAATATGAATGTAATGAATTAACATATATGTTTATAGATGTTTTAAAAGAATTAAATATACCTGATCCTAAAATACTTTTAAGAGTTAGTAAAGAAACACCAAGAGATTTAATTGAGAAATCTTTAGAATGTATACAGACAGGAATTGGGTGTCCATTATTTGCAAATGATGATGTAATAATACCAAAATTAATAGAGTTTGGATATAGAAAAGAAGATAGCTATGGTTATGGGACATCAGCTTGTTGGGAGCCCTTTATAATAGGAAAGTCATTTGATCAAAATAATATAAAAGGATTTGTATTTATTGAACCATTTGAAAAATTATTAGAAAATGAAAAACTTAATGAAATACAAAATATAGAACAATTAATGGATTTATATAAAAAGTATCTTGAAGTATATGTTAATAAAATTATAAAAGAAAGTGAAGAAACTAAGTGGCAAAAAGATACAATATTAACTTTAGTAACAGATAATTGTATAGAAGAAAATAAGGACATCTCAAAAGGTGGAGCAATATACAACAATTACGGATTTACAGGAGTAGGACTATCAAATTTAGTAAATTCTATAATAAATATAGATTATTTTGTATTTAAAAATAAAGAATACACATTTGAGCAATTAAATGAAATTAGAAAAAATAACTTTGTGGAAAATGAAGAAATAGTCTCAAAGTTAAAAGAAACAACATGTAAATATGGAAATGATAATAAAGAAGTAATAGAACTAACAAATAGCATTATAAAAAGTGCAAGTGAATTTATTGGAAAATATAAGAATCCATTAGGAGGAAAATATAAATTTGGTTTAAGTGCCCCAAGTTATATAACAAGAGGTAAAGAATCAGCAGCATCATTTGATGGAAGAAAGAATGGAGAGCCATTTGGTGTACATATATCATTTGACAACTCAAATGCGTATACAGAGTTGGTACAATTTGCTTCTCAAATAGATTATGGTGAAAATAGGTTAAATGGAAATGTAGTAGATTTCTTTGTATCACCAAACTTTATAAAAGATAATTTTGACAAATTCGTAGATTTTTTAATGTTAAGTATAAAAGTAGGATTTTTTGAAATGCAAATGAACGTAGTAAGTAGCAAAACATTGATAGAAGCGAGAAAAAATCCAGAGAAGTTTCCTAATTTAATAGTAAGAGTATGGGGATTTAGTGCATATTTTAAGGATTTACCAGATGAATATAAAGATAACTTAATAAAAAGAGCATTAGAAAGTGAAGGAATTAGTCAATAATAATTACACTATGGAGAAATTGGTAGATATGGATAATGTAGTAATAGTAACAAATATACAGAGATTTAGTTTACATGATGGAGCAGGAATAAGAACGACAGTATTTTTTAAGGGATGTAATTTAAAATGCCCATGGTGTTGTAATCCAGAAAATATTGAGTTCAAAATTCAAGATTATAAATATAATGATGAAAGTGGAACATATGGATATAAAATAACATTAGAAGATTTAGAAAAAGAGATATTAAAAGACAAGGAGTTTTATTGTACTCATGGAGGAGTAACATTTTCAGGAGGAGATTGCTTATTACAATTTGAAAAAATAGAACCACTTCTTAAAAGCTTAAAAGAAAAAAATATTAATATATGTATAGAAACCTCTTTAATGGTATCAGAGAATTTAGTAGACATTGCTATAAAATATGTAGATGAATTTATTATAGATATAAAAATATTAGATGAAAACACAGTAAATAAAATAAATGGTAATGTAAACTTATATATGGAAAATATAGAAAATGTCTTTAGAAATAATTGTAAAGTTATTTTTCGAATTCCACTAGTACCAAAATATACATTGACAGAAACTAACTTAAAAAAAATAATTGAATTTTTAAAGAAATATAAACCAACTAAAGTTGAGATTTTTAAGATACATAGGCTAGGAGAAAAGAAATATAAAACACTTGGAAAAGAAATGCCTATATTTGATGATGTTAGTGATAAAACAGTACAAATAATAAAAAAACAAATAGAAGAAATAGGAATTAAAACAGAATATTGTAAAATATAAAACAAATATTTAAGGAGAATTTAAAATGTATGATTATTTGATAGTAGGTAGTGGACTTTTTGGTTCAGTATTTGCATATGAAGCAAATAAAGTAGGAAAGAAATGTTTAGTAATAGATAAAAGAAACCATATAGGTGGAAATATTTATACAGAAAATATTGAAGGTATAAATGTACATAAATATGGAGCTCATATATTCCATACAA
>CAZUHD010000058.1:0-10742 GCA_964620415.1 uncultured Clostridium sp. | reverse complement strand
AACAAATTTTAGAATATAGCAATTTAGAAAAAATAAAAAGCATACAAAAGTTAAAAAAATACACAGTTGTAGCAGTTGTAGATGAACTATATGTTGATGAAATTTAATTAAATAACAAAATATAAATATTCATAAGTTCTAATCTTTATTAATATAAATAGACAAAAGAAAGAGTTCCGAGAGATTATGAGATTGCAGGATTAATTTTTTTATGCTGTGAACTGTAACATCAATTAAGGGCAAACTAATACCAAATTTAAAATGTTATGTGCTTGTTGCAATAAAAGATAAATTGTTTGTGGAAGAAGTAGAAAGATAAATAAGCTAAAAAATAGCAAGAGTGCAATTGAATATAAATTTGGTTTACTAGAGCAAATATAAATAAAAGTAGAAAACAAATATATTAATAAAAATAAAGTATATGTAAAATAAGACAGGAGAACAACTCTTGTCTTTATGTATTTACTTTGTTTTCCTTTGTTTTTGTAGAGTTTCTTGAAGATAGATCACTATAGAAATCATCTTTTAGAGTAACTACTACATCTATTGCTGAAATATTTGAAAGTCCTTATTAAATAAAATATTAAAAAAATGTAAATATTCTATTACGAAAAACTTGGGATTCTAAGAAAATTCGTAATAGAATATTGACTTTATAATTATAATTTCATAAAATAAAAAAGTACTTGCAAAGTGAAAATAGAAAGGAATGTAATTCAATATAGAAATTAAACGAGATAATTATTTAAATAAATTAATAGCAAGACAAAACAATGGATTGGTTAAGGTTATAACAGGATTTAGGAGATCAGGAAAATCATATTTATTATTTAATATTTTCAAAAAATATTTGATTAAAAAAGGAATTGAAAAATCGCATATTATTTCTATAGCATTAGATGATTTATCAAATGAAAAATTGAGAAATCCATATAATATGTTAGAATTTATTAAAGAAAAAATAACAGATGATAATTTATATTATATTATGTTAGATGAAGTTCAATATTTAGAAAGATTTGAAGAAGTTCTAAATAGTTTAATGCATATTGAAAATGTAGATATCTATGTAACAGGAAGTAATTCAAAATTTTTATCTTCTGATGTAATAACAGAATTTAGAGGACGTGGAGATGAAATACATGTTTATCCATTAAGTTTTAGAGAATTTTTTTCAGTATTTGAAGGAACAAAAGAAGAGGCTTGGGATAGATATTTCACCTATGGCGGTATGCCACTTGTACTATCATATAATACACCACAAGAAAAATCTGAATATTTACACTCTTTATTTGATAAGGTATATGTGTCAGATATTATTGAAAGACATAATGTAAGAAATAAGGCAGAATTAAATGAACTTTTAGATATTTTGGGATCTTCAATAGGAACTCTCACGAATCCATTAAAATTATCTAGGATATATATGAGCGAAAAAAATAAAGTTATTAGCGATAAAACTATAAATAATTATATAACATATTTTGAAGATTCATTTTTAATAAACAAAGCAAAAAGATATAATATAAAAGGGAAAAAATATATTAACTCTCCTTATAAATTATATTTTGAAGATATTGGGTTAAGAAATGCAAGATTAAATTTTAGACAAACAGAAGAAAATCATATAATGGAAAATATTATATATAATGAGCTTAAAATTCGTGGCTATAATGTTGATGTTGGAGTCGTTGAAGCCTTTGAAGCAAATAGTAATGGAAAAACCCTATTTAAAAATTATGAGATTGATTTTATAGCAACACAGGAAAGTAAAAAATATTATATTCAATCAGCATTTAATATGAATAGCGAGCAAAAAGAAAAGCAAGAAAAAAATTCACTCATAAATATTGATGATTCATTTAAAAAAATTATTGTTGTAAAAGAAAATATCATTCCAAAAAGGGATGATAATGGAATTACTACTATTGGAATATATGATTTTCTTTTAGATGAAAGGAGTTTAGAATTATAATAAAAAACTGTTTATGTAATAAGAAAAACAGGAATAAAAATTCAAAATTGGAAAAAAGATGGGAAAGTTATTAAAACAAAATTATATTAATAAAAATAAGGCAGGAGCACAACTCCTGCCTTTATGTATTTACTTTTTGGACAAACCACTCAAAGTAAAACTATAAAACCAAGAATAATACTTCTGCCAATATTAAACTTAAAAATTAAAAATGAAACTATAGTTATCTGTTAGACATGTTATTTTCAACTTGTTGGATCATTTTCTTAACCATGTTTCCACCTATTCTTCCAGCATCTCTTGAAGATAAATCACCATTGTAACCATCTTTTAGAGTAACTCCTACTTCACTAGCTACTTCATATTTGAATTTATCTAAAGCATCCATAGCTTCTGGAACTAATTTTTTATTACTGTTATTTGAATTTGCCATTTTAATTTCACCTCCTGTTAATATTAACATTATCTTAGAAAAAAAGTTTTCTTTTTTTCTAAATATAGAGTGTGCAAAAAAATAAATTTTAATACAGAAAAAAAATGGAAATTTTAAAGGTTTTTTAAAAAATATAGACGAAAAGAAAATAAAGTAGTAAAATATATGTAGAAAAAAGTCGAATAAAAGGAGAGAAAAAAGTGAAACTATATATAATAGAATTTGCGGTAGCTTTAATAATAATAATCCTTGTATTAATTTTACTTAGAAAAAAAGAAACAAAAACAATTGTAAAAACAATTGTTGCTATTTTGCTTTTATTGATAGTTTCAGAAACAGTTACATTTGTTTTTGAAAAACCCAAAATAGAAATATCAGAAGAAGATTTAAATATAGAAGCAAAAGTTGACACTAAATTAAAAACTACAAAAGTAAAATATCTTTTTTTTGATGTAACAAATAAAATAGAAGTAGAAGGAGACATTGACTATAACAAGATAGGAAAATATGAAATAACGTACAAAATTCCAACAATTTTTGGAACATATGAAGAAAAAGAAACAATAAATGTAGTTGATACAACTCCTCCAGAAATTAAATTAGAAGGCGAAACAGAATATAATCAATCATATTCAAAACAATATGAAGAGCCAGGATATACTGCATTTGATATATATGATGAGGATATTACATCCAAAGTAAATGTAGAGAAAAAAGAAATTAATGACACCGAATTAGAAATTATTTATACAGTAACAGACAATTCTGGAAATACTGCAACAAAGAAAAGGGTTATACATTTAGTAGATGATGTTGCTCCAGTTATAACATTAAATGGAAATGAAACAATGAATTTAACAATCGGAAATAAATATGAAGAAGAAGGTGCTAATGCAGTTGATGAAAAAGAAGGAGATTTAACGTCAAAAATACAAATAGAAGGAAGTGTAGATACTTCAAAGGCAGGAACATATGAAATTACATATAAAGTTTCTGATTCAAAAGGAAATGAAGCATCTAAAAAAAGAGAAGTAATAGTTACAAAAAAAGGAATAAAAGCAAAAACAGGAACAGATGGAAAAAAAGGTGTTATATATTTGACATTTGATGATGGACCAAGTACAAGCATTACACCTAAAATATTAGATATTCTAAAACAAAAGAATGTACAAGCTACATTTTTCATTTTAAATTACAATTCACAAGGTGAGGCACTTGTAAAAAGAGAAGTGACAGAAGGACATACAGTTGGAATTCATGGATACTCACATGACTATAAAACAATATATCAATCAGTTGATATTTATATGAATAATATAACAAAGTTGCAAGATAAAATAAAAGCATCAACAGGATATAATGCAACAATTACAAGATTTCCAGGGGGAAGTTCTAATACAGTAAGTAGATATAATCCAGGAATAATGACAACTCTTTGTCAAGAAGTAGTAAATAGAGGATATAAATACTTTGATTGGAATGTAGATTCAGAAGATGCAGGAAGCGCAAAAACTTCACAAAACGTATATAATAATGTAACAAAAAGGTTAAGTAAATCAAGAGCAAATGTTGTCCTAATGCATGACTTTAACGGAAATAACAAAACATTAAATGCTTTATCAGGAATTATAGATTATGGAATCCAAAATGGATATACTTTTAGTAAAATTACAGAAAGTACACCAATGGTAACTCATAAACCAAATAATTAATAATAAAAACAGAGGATATGTGGTAGCCACATATTCTCGTCTTTTCTTTTAAACTATATTGTAAAAAAAGCAAAAAAGGGATATAATAGGAAAAAATGTTTTAGAAAGGAATTAACTAAAATGTATAAAATGATAGCATTAGACCTTGATGGAACAACCTTAAATAGCTATGGACAAATGACGAAAAACACAAGAGACACTGTAAAAAAAGCAGTAGAACAAGGAACAGAAGTAGTAATAGCATCAGGAAGAAATATGAATTCAATAAAAGCAGTAGCAGAAGAAATAGGAAACTTAAATTATGTTATTGCTGGAAATGGGGCAGTTATATATGACTTAAAAGGAAATCAAATTTTATATGAGAATTATATGCCTAAGTCAAAGGCAATTGAAATAATAGATATTTGTGAAAAGAACAGTATATATTATAGTGTATATACAAATAGAACAATTATTACAGATAGTTTAAAATACAATGTTTTATATTATTATAAAGAAAACTTAAAAAAAGAAGATGCTAAAAAGACTCATATAACATTAGTTGACAGCATTCCAGTTTATATAAAAAATATGAAAGAAGAAGTATTAAAAATTTTTGTATGTGATAAAGAAAAATCTATTTTTAATTCAATGATGAAAAAATTTGAACAAGTGAAAAATATAGACATTTTAGATATTTCACACATGACTAGAAAAATCATAAAACAAGGAACTTATGAAGTACCAATAGAATATTACTATACAGAGATACTAACCAAGAATGTTGATAAATGGAATTCTATAGAATTTATAATGAATAAAGAAAAAATAACAAAGGAAGAAGTAATAACCATTGGAGATAATGAAAATGATAAAAAAATGATAAAAGAAGCGGGAATGGGAATTGCTATGAAAAATGGTACACCATCAGTGACTAGGGTTGCAGATTTTATTACAGACAGTAATGATGAAGAGGGTGTAGCTAAAGCAATACAAAAATTTATAATAAAATAATAAGGGGCAAAAAAATGAATGATAAAATCATTATAAAGGGAGCAAAAGTACACAATTTAAAAAATATAAGTTTAGAGATACCAAGAGATAAATTGGTAGTAATTACAGGACTATCAGGCTCTGGAAAATCATCTCTTGCATTTGATACATTATATGCAGAAGGGCAAAGAAGATATGTAGAAAGTTTATCTTCTTATGCAAGACAGTTTTTAGGGGTAATGGAAAAACCAGATGTAGAAAGAATAGAAGGTCTTTCTCCTGCAATTTCTATTGATCAAAAAACAACATCAAAAAATCCACGTTCCACAGTAGGGACAGTTACAGAGATATACGATTATATTCGTTTGCTTTATGCAAGAATAGGGATTCCATATTGCCCTAATTGTGGAAAAAAAATAGAAAAACAATCAATAGACCAAATAGTAGATAAAGTAATGACACTTCCAGAAGGTACAAAATTACAAGTACTAGCACCTGTTGTAAGAGGAAGAAAAGGTGAATATAAAAAGGAGCTAGAAGGTTTTAGAAAAGAAGGATTTATTAGAGCAAGAATAGATGGCGAAACCTTTGATTTATCAGAAGATATAGCAATTGATAAAAAGAAAAAACATGAAATTGAATTAATAGTAGATAGACTTGTAATGAGGAATGACATAAGAAGTAGATTAACAGAATCAATTGAAACAGCGTTAAATGCAGCTTCAAATTTAGTAGTAATTAGTATTAAATCAAATGAAAATATTGATTTAAATAAATTTGGTGGAAGAAAGAAAAAGGATGGTACATTAGAGATTTTATTTAGCTGTAATTATGCTTGTCCTGATTGTGGATTTAGTTTCCCAGAAATTACTCCAAGTATGTTCTCATTTAACAACCCATTTGGTGCATGTCCAGCATGCCTTGGTATTGGCTATATTATGAAAATAGATGAGGATTTAATAATACCAGATAAAAATAAAACCTTATATGATGGAGTAAAAGCATTTGGTTCAAGTACTATGAAAAAGGGTGAAACAATGGCGAAAATGTATTTTGAATCAATAGGAAGATATTATGGGGTTGATATTACAAAACCTATTAAAAAATTGCCAAGAGATTTTTTAGATAAGATATTATATGGAACAGAAGATGTCATAGACTTTGAATATGAAACAGCTTACGGAATAAGGAGTTTTAGCTCTACTTTTGAAGGTGTAATTCCTACTTTAGAGAGAAGACATAATGAAACCAAATCTCAGGGAATGAGGGATTTTTATGAGATGTATATGAGCAATTTAGATTGTCCTGTATGTAAAGGTGCAAGATTAAAAAAGGAGATTTTATCTATAAAAGTAGGAGATAAAAACATAAACGAATTAACAGATATGCCAATAAATAAAATACAGGAATTTTTAAGAAATTTAGAGCTTTCAGAAACTGATAAAATGATAGCTGATTTAATTTTAAGAGAAATAGACAAAAGATTACAATTCCTAATTGATGTAGGATTGGAATATTTAACTCTTTCTAGAAGTAGTGGAACATTATCAGGTGGAGAATCTCAAAGAATTCGTTTAGCTACGCAAATAGGGTCAGGGCTTACAGGAGTATTATATATTTTAGATGAACCAAGCATTGGATTACATCAAAGGGATAATGATAAATTATTAGCAACGCTAAAAAAACTAAGAGATTTAGGAAATACTTTACTTGTTGTAGAACATGACGAAGATACTATGTATGCAGCAGATCAAATAATAGATATTGGACCAGGGGCGGGAGTTCATGGTGGACAAGTTATGGCTCAAGGAACAGCAGAAGAAATAAAACAAGTGCCAAACTCTATAACAGGCGAATATTTAAGTGGTAGAAAGAAAATAGAAGTACCTAAAAAACGTAGAAAACCAGTAAAGGGAAAGACAATAGAAATAAAAGGAGCAACAGAACATAACTTGAAAAATATAGATGTTAAATTCCCATTAGGTGTATTTACATGTGTTACAGGGGTTTCTGGCTCTGGAAAATCTACTTTAGTTAATGAAATTTTATATAAACAAATAGCTCAAAAATTAAATAAAGCAAATGAAAAACCAGGAAAATGTAAAGAAATATTGGGACTGGAGAATATAGATAAAATTGTAAATATAGACCAATCGCCAATAGGCAGGACTCCTAGAAGTAATCCAGCAACATATACAGGCGTTTTTGATGAAATCCGTGCAATATTTGCCGAAACAAATGAAGCAAAATTAAGAGGATATGAAAAGGGTAGATTTAGTTTTAATGTACCTGGTGGAAGATGTGAGAGCTGCCAAGGAGATGGCGTTCATAAAATAGAAATGCACTTTTTACCTGATGTTTATGTTCCGTGTGAAGTATGTAAGGGAAAAAGATATAATTATGAAACTCTAGAAATAAAGTTTAAAGGAAAAAATATTTCTGATGTATTAGATATGACAGTGGAAGAGGCTTTAGAATTTTTTGATAAAATACCTAAAATAAAAAGTAAAATTCAAACTTTAAGTGATGTAGGACTGGGATATATTAAATTAGGACAATCTTCAACGACACTATCAGGAGGAGAAGCCCAAAGAGTGAAGCTTGCTACAGAGCTATCTAAAAGAGCAACAGGAAAAACTTTGTATATTTTAGATGAACCGACAACAGGACTTCATATAGCAGATGTTCATAGATTAATAAATATTTTACAAAGGCTTGTTGATGCTGGAAATACAGTAATTGTAATAGAACACAATTTGGATTTAATAAAAACTTGCGACCACATAATTGATTTAGGACCAGAAGGTGGTGAAAGAGGAGGAGAGGTAATAGCTGTAGGAACTCCAGAACAAGTTGTGAAAAATGAAAGAAGCTATACAGGAAAATTTTTAAAGAGATATTTAGAATAAGGGTGTGAATTACACTCTTTTTCTTATTTTAAAATTCTTCTAAAATATCTTTATATGAAGTGATAAGCTTAGCTCCTTGTTTTATTAAATCATTTGTCCCCTCTGAATTTATAAGATTAATATTTCCGTGGTACTGCAAAAACTTCTCTATTTTGTTCTAATGCAAATCCAGCAGTGATTAGAGAGCCACTTTTAAGCTTGGATTCAATGACTACAACTCCTTTAGAAATTCCACTTATAATTCTATTTCTTGCGGGGAAATGTAGTTTATCAGGTGGAGAACCTAAAGGATATTCTGAAATAATAGTACCATTTGATTCTAAAATTTTTTTCGCTAAATAAATATTTTCTTTAGGATAAATAATATCAATTCCAGAACCTAAAACAGCAGTAGTAAGACCATTTCCATTGATTGCACCTAAATGAGAAAAAGAATCAATACCTCTGGCTAAACCACTAACTACATTTACATTATGAGAGCCTAAATCATAACCTAGTTGTTCTGCAATTTGTTTTCCATATGAAGTACAGTTTCTACAACCTACTAAGCTAATATTTAAATTATTGAAAATATTTTTATTCCCTCTAATATATAAACAAATGGGTGGATCATAGATTTGTTTTAGATCTTGAGGGTAAGAAGGATCATTAATACAAATAATATCTATATTATTTAATTCCATATATCTTAAATGATTTTTAACATTTTTTTTTGTTTCAAGACATAATAAATTATCAATTAAATTTGAATTAATTTGTGAAATTTTTGAAAGCTCTAATTTTGTAGCATTAAAAATTCCTTTATTTGATTTAAAAACATTAATAAGAGCTAAATATTTTTTTATTCCTAATCCTTTAATTAGTGATAACCACACTTTATAAAATTTCTCTTCTATGAAATCATCTCCTTTAAAATAAAAAAAGACAAAGAAACACGCAAAATATGCTTATTTTCTTTGCCCCAAATAAGTAAAATAAATTATAACATATATTTTTTATAAAAGCAAGGCTTAAAATTCAATCTTTTTTTGTCATTTAAATTTAAAAGTAAATTCCAGTTTTGCCCTAAAACTGGAATTTAGTCTTGGATCAAAATTCCGGCAATGTGTACGTTAGTTTTGGACAAAATTAAAATAGTCCAAAACTAAATTCTAGTTTCAAAAAGTGGAATTTAGTCTTGGACATAATATATAATTATTTTCTTGTTTCATTTATAGGTAATAGCAAAAGTACTGTCTTTTATATTATGAAGCAAACCACTCAGAGCAAAAAACTAAAACAGAAGAAATCATGAGTATATTAGATGTATTGTTCACACAGGAGTTTCTATGGTTAACTATGTACAAGCTGATATTGACAATAGTACAACTCGCAGAATTTTAAACTTTGCTATACCATATGATATGGCAAGTATATATCTAGGTGTAAATACGGTAAAAACATTAAACATTTGTACAATCCAACTTAATAATAAACCATATTTAATAAACAAGAAAAAATAAAAAATATATATTAGATGAAACAACAAAAAGTGGAATTTAGTCTTGGACGGACTAAAAATTCCATTTAATTTTCATAATTTAGGTGTGTTTGCTTCTTTACATAATTTTCCATTTTATCTCAAAACTGGCGTTTAGTCTTGGATTTCAAACTGGAATTTACTTTTACACTTGACCATCTTTTTTTGTCAATTTAAATTTACATTTTTATATTAACATTAATTTAAATTGACAATTTTCTTAAGGCGTGTAACCCCAAAAAGTTTATAATAAATAGAAAAAAACAGTAACCCCAATATAAGGCTACTGTTTTTGAAACGTTATTCGTCTAGGCTTTTGAATTTTTGAAAAACGACCAAAAAAACAAAAAGAATCTATGTAAGGAATCCGACCAACAGTATGCGAAGTATACGCATATTATAAAAAAGGCGAATCCTAGCAAAAGCGATGAAGAAATTGCAAATCCCAAATCGACACCACTATCTTTTGTGATAATCGATAGTATTTCAAAGTCTTGATTATACCGCGCTTCTACCACACAGTTAGCCTTTTCATTTACAAAACACACTGAAATAATGCCGTTATCGTTGTCAATAATACAGTCTGTGTTGTATATCAAGTCGGGATTTTCCTGAATTGCTAGGGCTTGCTTTTCCATTTGCTCATAGTCACTTGGCATAGGAGATTTTTCGTAGATTGCTACAAAAAACCATATTGTAACAGCAATACTTAGTATTACCATTCCTACAACTACAGATAAATCTGCTTTGTTGTTAAGTTCATGGTCACATTCCAGTTCTGAAAGCCGTTTCATACTATTCCCTCCTTAAAACAATCGTTTTATAATAAGTGTCTATATATCAACCTGTAAAACAGGATAATAAGGATTAAATATGGATATTATACTAAATTTTACATAATATGTCAACATTTAAGTTATTTAAGTTTCAGCTTTTGCAAAAATATTTTTAAGGTATAATGAACCTTTTTTAAGGTTACATAATGCTACTCAATTGCTTATTATATCGGAGAAATTTGTCATATTCCTTTTGTTTCCTGATTTTTCGTGTTCTTGCAGTTGCCAGTATATTAAATATTTCTCTATAATTTTATTTATAGATTTTATTCCTCTTACTCTAAAATTTTCCAAATTATATTTTTGTTTCTTAGACTTAAAATATTCTTCATCTATTCATGTAATTTCTTATTATTTTTATTACATCTTCTTTGCTTTTTATTGGT
>CAZUHD010000057.1:0-11008 GCA_964620415.1 uncultured Clostridium sp. | reverse complement strand
ATATAGAAATTAAGTTGTAAATTTATAAATGATAATATAACATTCAAATTTAAGTTTTAAGTTTTAGGTATTAAGTATTAAGTATATAAATTTAAGTATAGAAATTAAATATATACAAAATATACAAAATACAAATATATAAAAATTTAAGTAATTTAAGTATTAAATTTAAATGTTATTTTAAAGATAAGTATTACTTTTAACTAGTACTTTAAAAACTTAATGAAAAAACTTATTGAAAAATTAAATTAAAGCGTTAAAGCGAGTTTGTAGACCTTTTAAAAGCAAACAGCACAAATGCCAAGCTGACACAATATTAAGGTTGATTGTCAGCCAATAGTAAGGAGGAATAAACAATGAAAAAAGGGATTATCGGTAAAAAAATCGGTATGACACAAATATTTGATGAAAAAGGTAATGTAATTCCTGTAACTGTTATTGAAACAGCAGGAAATATAGTTACACAAGTTAAAACAGTTGAAACAGATGGATATAATAGTATTCAATTAGGATATGGAGAAATAAAAGATAAACATATCAATAAACCAAGAGCTGGACATTTTGCAAAAGCAAAATTAGCAAACAGAAAACATTTAAGAGAATTTAGATTAGATTCAGTAGAAAACTATAAAGTAGGAGATGAAGTAAAAGTTGATATCTTTACTGCTGGAGAAAAAATAGATGTTCAAGGAACTTCAAAAGGAAAAGGATTCCAAGGTGTTATAAAAAGACATGGACAACATAGAGGACCTATGGGACATGGTTCTATGTATCATAGAAGACCAGGTTCAATGGGATCAACATCAACACCAGGTAGAGTATTTAAAGGTAAAAAACTTCCAGGACATATGGGAAATGTTACTATAACAATTCAAAACCTAGAAGTTATAAGAGTTGATATGGATAAAAACGTAATATTAGTAAAGGGAAGTGTACCAGGAGTTAAAGGTGCAATCTTAAAAATAAAATCAGCTGTAAAGGCTACTAAATAAGGAAGGAGGAAAGACAGATGCCAAAAATAGATGTATGTGATATGAACGGTAAAAAGGTTAGTGAATTAGAATTAAATGATTCAGTATTTGGTATAGAACCAAATGAAACAGTAGTACACACTGTTTTAGTAAATTACTTAGCTAATCAAAGACAAGGAACACAAAGCACAAAAACTAGATCAGAAGTTCGTGGTGGTGGAAGAAAACCATGGAGACAAAAAGGAACAGGTCGTGCAAGACAAGGAAGTATACGTGCACCACAGTGGTTCAAAGGTGGTATTGCATTAGGACCAAAACCACGTTCATACAGATATAAAGTAAATAAAAAAGAAAGAAGACTTGCAATTAGATCAATTTTAAGTTCTAAAGTATTAGAAAAACAATTAACAGTACTTGATAAATTAGAATTAAAAGAAATAAAAACTAAATCTATGGTAAGTGTTCTAGGAAACTTAAAATTAGAAGGAAAAACATTATTTGTTTTACCAGAAAAGAACTTAAATGTTCAAGCATCAACTAATAATATAGAAGATGCAAAAGCAATTTTAGTAAATACAATAAATGTATATGATTTATTAAAATATACTAACTTAGTTTTAACACTTGATACCGTAAAGAAATTAGAGGAGGTGTATGCATAAGCCATGATAGCAGAAGAAATAATATTAGCCCCAATCGTTACTGAAAAAAGTAACGATATGTTACAAGAAGGAAAATATACCTTCAAAGTAAATATAAATGCAACAAAAGTTGAAATTGCAAATGCAGTTGAAAAACTTTTTAATGTAAAAGTATTAAATGTAAATACAATGAATGTTAATGGTAAAAAGAAAAGAGTAGGATACCATCAAGGTAGAACTTCAAACTGGAAAAAAGCAATAGTTACCATAGATACAGCTCCTAAGAATGAAACATACTTAGGTAAAGGTGCAAAAGAAATTAAAGGAACAAAGAAATTCAAAGAATCTATTGAAGAATTTACGGGGGCATAGAAATGGAAGATAATAAAGATAATATATCGAGAAGTTCGATGTTTAGAGAAATGATGAAGCAAAAAGCAGAAAATAGAAAGAAAAAAGAGATGGAAAACGAGAAAACTACATCAAAGAAAACACAAAATAAAGAAGAAGAGAGATAATAATGGGAAATAACCCAGAAAAGAAATTTTAACTGTGTGCGGAGCAGGAAAAAATCCGTAAATAAAAATATAAGGAGAGAATTGAAAATGGCAACAAAAAGATTTAATGCCTATACACCATCAAGAAGAAATATGACAGTATTAGACTACAGCAGTGAAATCACAAAGAAAACTCCTGAAAAATCTTTATTAGAAAAGAAAAAGAAAAACGCAGGAAGAAATGCTAGTGGTAGAATAACAGTACGTCATAAAGGTGGAGGAAACAGACAAAAATATAGAATAATTGATTTTAAACGTAGAAAAGATGATATGGAAGCAACTGTTATTGGTATCGAATATGATCCAAATCGTAGTAGCAATATCGCATTAATAGAATATACAGATGGAGAAAAAGCTTATATCTTAGCACCTCAAGGATTAACAGACGGAGATAAAGTAATATCAGGTGAAACAACAGATATAAAAACAGGAAACTGTTTACCATTAAGCAATATTCCAGTTGGTACATTAATTCATAATATAGAATTAAATCCAGGACAAGGAGGAAAACTTGTTAGATCAGCTGGACAAAGTGCACAATTAATGGCTAAAGAAGGAAAATATGCAGATGTAAGATTACCTTCTGGAGAAATGAGATTAATTTTAGCAAACTGTAGAGCAACTATAGGAGTTATAGGAAATGCAGATCATGAGAATGTAAACTTAGGTAAAGCAGGAAGAAAAAGAAATATGGGAATAAGACCAACAGTAAGAGGATCTGTAATGAACCCTAATGATCACCCACATGGTGGTGGTGAAGGTAAAGCTCCAGTAGGACACGCAGGACCATTAACACCTTGGGGTAAACCAGCACTTGGATATAAGACAAGAAATAAAAAGAACAAAACAAATAAATTTATAGTTAAGAGGAGGAAATAAAACTTATGTCAAGATCAAGTAAAAAAGTACCTTTTGTAGCACCTGAGTTATTAAAAAGAATTGAAGCTATGAACGCAGAAGGAAAAAAAGAAGTTATAAAAACATGGTCTAGAGCATCAACAATTTATCCACAAATGGTAGGTCATACCATAGCTGTTCATGACGGAAGGAAACATGTTCCTGTATATATATCAGAGGAAATGATTGGACATAAATTAGGTGAATTTGCTCCTACAAGAACATTTAAGGGTCATGCAGGAGAAAAAACAACAACAAATACTACAAAAAAATAATTTTATATAATAAACCTACTATATAAAAGAGAGGAGATAATTTAATGGAAGAAATAAAAACAGCTAGAGCAACTCTTAAATATGCCAGAATATCTTCAAGAAAAGTCAAAATCGTTGCTGACTTAATAAGAGGAAAAGATGTAAACGAAGCTTTAGCTATACTTAAATTCACACCAAAAGCTTCATCAGCATTAATTGAAAAGCTTTTGAAATCAGCTATTGCAAATGCTGAAAATAACCATGATATGAAAAGTGATAAATTATATATTTCTGAGATCTATGCAAATCAAGGTCCAACTCTAAAAAGAATTAGACCAGCTGCAAAAGGTTCAGCAGTAAGAATTAGAAAGAGAACAAGCCATATAACGATTGTTCTTAAAGAAAAGGAGGACAAATAGCTTATGGGACAAAAAGTACACCCAATAGGAGCAAGACTAGGAACAGTAACAGATTGGACGTCTAAATGGTATGCAGATAAAAAACATTTTTCAGACTATTTAGTAGAAGACCAAAAAATCCGTAAATTCTTAAAGAAAAAAGAATATGAGGCAGGAATTTCTAAAATTGAAATAGAAAGAACAGCTAAATCTGTTAAAGTTAATGTTTATGCAGCTAAGCCTGGAATTTTAATTGGAAAAGGTGGAGCTGGAGCTGAAAAATTAAGAGCAGATATTAAAAAATTAATTGGAAAAGATGTAAACTTAAATATTGTAGAAATTAAGAATGCAAGTCTAGAAGCTACTCTTGTAGCAGAAGATATTGCTCTACAATTAGAGAAAAGAATTTCATTTAGACGTGCCATGAAACAATGTATGCAAAAAACTATGAAATCAGGTGCTCAAGGAATTAAAACTTCAGTATCTGGAAGATTAGGTGGAGCAGACATGGCTAGAACTGAGTTCTATAAAGAGGGAAATATACCTTTACAAACTCTAAGAGCTGATATTGATTATGGCTTCGCAGAAGCTAATACAACATATGGAAAAATCGGTGTTAAAGTTTGGATATATAAAGGAGAAGTTCTTCCTACTAAAAAATTGGAAGGAGGAGAAGCATAATGCCATTAATGCCAAATAGATCAAAATTTAGAAAAGTGCAAAAAGGCAGAAATAGAGGAAAAGCAACAAGAGGAATTACTGTTTCTGATGGTGAATATGGATTACAAACTTTAGAAGCAGGTTTAATTACAGGAAATCAAATAGAAGCTGCCAGAGTTGCTATAAATCGTTATATGAAAAGAGATGGAAAAGTTTGGATCAAAATATTTCCAGACAAACCAGTAACAAGAAAACCAGCTGGAACCCGTATGGGTAAAGGAAAAGGAAATACAGAATTTTGGGTTGCACCTGTAAAACCTGGTAGAATTATGTTTGAAATAGCAGGAGTTCCAGAAGCAACAGCAAAAGAGGCTCTAAGATTAGGAGCAAACAAATTACCTGTTAAAACAAAATTCGTTGTAAAAGGTAAAACTAACGAGGAGGGTGAAAATAATGAAAATTAATAAAATAAAAGAAATGTCTTCACCTGAATTGGAAAAAGAATTAGGTGAATTAAAAACAGAATTATTTAAATTAAAATTTAGTTTAGCTGCAAATTCTTTAGATAACCCTATGAAAATTAGAGATGTAAAAAAAGATATAGCTAGAATAAATACTGTTTTGACAGAAAGAAAAATTGCTGAGAAGAAAGGGGTAAATGAATAATGGAAAAAGTTACAAGAAATCTTCGTAAAACAATGATTGGTACAGTTAAATCTAATAAAATGGATAAGACTGTCGTTGTAGCTGTTGAAAGAAATGTAAGACATAAAGTTTATGGAAAAATTGTAAAAAGAACATATACTTTAAAAGCACATGATGAAAACAATAGCTGCCAAATTGGAGATAAAGTAAAAGTTATGGAAACAAGACCCTTATCAAAAGATAAAAGATGGAGAGTAGCTGAAATTTTAGAAAAAGCTATACAAAAATAATAATCAGCAAATTTAAGTGATTAAAAATATATAGAACAAATTAGACAAATGTTATCATTTGTTCAGAAAGGAAGAGGTTATGATACAACAACAAACTAAATTAAAAGTTGCTGACAACACAGGTGCAAAAGAAATAATGTGTATCAGATGTTTAGGTGGATCATATAGAAAAACAGCAGGTATTGGTGATATAATAGTTGCTTCTGTTAAAGTAGCAACACCAGGTGGAGTTGTAAAAAAAGGTGATGTTGTTAAAGCTGTTGTAGTTAGAACTAAACAACCTATAAGAAGACCAGATGGCTCTTATTTAAGATTTGATGAAAATGCAGCTGTAATAATAAGAGATGATAAAACTCCAAGGGGAACACGTATTTTTGGACCTGTAGCTAAAGAATTAAGAGAAGGAGAATATATGAAAATTCTTTCATTAGCTCCAGAAGTTCTATAGTTAAATTAAAATAAAAGAAAAAGGAGGAAAACCTTAATGAAACTAAAAAAAGGCGACAATGTTATGGTTCTATCTGGTAATTACAGAGGTAAAACTGGTGAAATACTTGATGTAATACCTAAAAAAGACAAAATCATTGTAAAAGGTGTAAATGTTAGAAAAAAACATGTAAAACCTAAAAAACAAGGTGAAGAAGGCGGAATCATAGAAACAGAGATTGCAATAAATTCATCAAAAGTAAATATAGTGTGTCCTAAATGTGGAAAAACAACAAGAATTGGATACAAAATAGATGGTGATAAAAAAGTTAGAATTTGTAAAAAATGTGAAGCCAAAATAGATTAATATATTTAAGAAAGGAGGAACAAATTAAATGGAAGTCCTAAAAGAACAATATGAAAAGGAAGTTGTTCCAGCTTTAATGAAAAAGTTTGGATATAAATCAATTATGCAAGTTCCAAAATTAGATAAAATAGTTATTAATATAGCTTTAGGTGATACAAGAGAAAACCCTAAAGTATTAGATAATGCGATGAATGATTTAATACAAATTACAGGACAAAAACCAGTTCCAACAAGAGCTAAAAAATCAATTGCTGCATTTAAGATAAGAGAAGGAGCAACTATTGGCTGCAAAGTTACACTAAGAAGAGATAAAATGTATGACTTTGCTTATAAATTTATAAATGTTGCACTTCCAAGAGTTAGAGATTTTAGAGGAGTATCAGCTAATTCTTTCGATGGCAGAGGAAATTACTCAATAGGAGTTAAAGAACAATTAATATTTCCTGAAATAGAGTATGATAAAGTAGATAAATTAAGAGGGATGGACATAATTTTTGTAACAACAGCTAAATCTGATGAAGAAGCAAGAGAGTTATTAAAATTATTGGGAATGCCTTTTAAAGCCTAAAAAAATATAAACATTAAAATTTAAAATTTAATGTATAAAATAGGAGGAATAATTCAAATGGCAAAAATGTCAATGAAAATTAAACAACAAAAACCACAAAAATATAAAACAAGAGAATATAACAGATGTAAAATTTGTGGTAGACCACACGCATATATTAGAAAATACGGAATTTGTCGTATTTGTTTTAGAGAATTAGCTCATAAGGGAGAAATACCTGGAGTTAAAAAATCAAGTTGGTAAAATAGAAAAGAAGGAGGTATGTATAAATTGAATACTACAGATCCAATAGCAGATATGCTAACAAGAATAAGAAATGCAAACAATTCTAAACATAAAACTGTAGATGTACCATGTTCAAAAATAAAATTAAATATAGCTGAAATCTTATTTAGAGAAGGGTATATAAAATCTTTTGAAGAAATAAAAGATGATGTGCAAGGTACTATAAGAATTACTCTAAAATATGATGAAAAAGGAACAAGAGTAATAGATGGATTAAAGAGAATAAGTAAACCAGGATTAAAAGTTTATGCTGGAAAAGATGAATTACCTAAAGTATTAAATGGTTTAGGTATAGCTATAATTTCAACATCTAAAGGTATAATGACTGATAAAGAAGCAAGAAATGCTGGGGTTGGTGGAGAAGTTTTAGCTTATGTTTGGTAATTTAAGGAGATAATTTATTACCTATAAAAAGAATATATGAAAAAGGAGGAAAATCCAAATGTCAAGAATAGGAAATAAGCCTATTACAGTACCAAGTGGTGTAGAAGTAACAATTAATGGCTCTCATATTACTGTAAAAGGACCAAAAGGAACCCTAGAAAGAACAATTGAACCTGAAATTTCTGTAAAATTAGAAGAAAATGTTCTTACTGTTTTAAGATCCTCAGAAGATAGAAGGTCTAAGAGCTTACATGGACTAACAAGAACTTTAATAAACAATATGATTTCTGGTGTTCAAAATGAATTTACTAGAGAATTGCAAATAAATGGTGTTGGATATAGAGTACAAAAACAAGGAAATAATTTAAACCTTTCTCTTGGATATTCACATCCTGTAATATTTGAAGCACCTGAAGGTATAAGCTTTGATGTTCCAAATGCTAATACAATTATAGTAAAAGGAATTGACAAAGAATTAGTTGGTCAAACAGCAGCTATAATTAGAACAAAGAGACCACCAGAAGTTTATAGAGGCAAGGGAATTAAATATGCAGAAGAAACAATTAGACGTAAAGTAGGAAAGACAGGAAAATAGTAAAAAAACCTTTTAAATAAATTTTAAGAAAGGAGTTTAGAAAAACATGGTTTCAAAGACTGATAGAAAATTTGAAATAGCAAGAAGACATAAAAGAATTAGAACAAAAATAAATGGTACTGCCGAAAGACCAAGATTATGTGTTCACAGAAGTAATTCAAATATTTATGTTCAAATTATAGATGATACAGCAGGAAATACATTAGTTCAAGCTTCAACTTTAGATAAAGAAGTTAAAGAAAAACATTCTAATAAAATTGCAGCAAAAGAAGTTGGAACTTTAATCGCAAAAAAAGCTACTGCAAAAAATATTAAACAAGTAGTTTTTGATCGTGGCGGATATATATATCATGGAGTAATAAAAGAAGTTGCTGAAGCAGCAAGAGAAGGCGGTTTAGAATTCTAAAATCACAAAAAAAGAAGGAGGGAAAGTTTTAAAAGCATGGAGGAAAAGCAAGAGAATGAATTAAAAGAAAAAGTAGTTGCTCTTAACAGAGTTACAAAAGTTGTTAAGGGTGGTAGACATATGAGATTTTCAGCAGTTGTTGTTGTTGGAGATGAGAACGGCAAAGTTGGTGTTGGAAATGGTAAAGCTACTGAAGTTCCAGAAGCTATAAAAAAGGCTATTGAAGATGCTAAAAAGAACCTAATAACAGTTCCAATAATAGATACAACTATACCACACGAATGTATTGGTAAATTTGATCGTGCTAGAGTTATGCTTAAGCCAGCTCCTGCAGGTACAGGAATTATAGCAGGTGGTAGTGTAAGACCTGTTTTAGAATTTGCAGGATACAAAAATATTCGTACAAAAGTATTAGGAACAAATAATCCAAGAAATGTAGTTTATGCTACTATAGAAGGATTAAAAGCTATGCAAACAGTTGAATCTGTTGCAGCAAAAAGAGGAAAGAAACCAGAAGAGATTTAATTTTGAAAATACAACATATATTTAAGGAGGTGCAAGAATGAAAATTGAAGAACTAAAACCAGCTGTAAAAAAAGAAAAACGTAAAAGAGTTGGAAGAGGTATAGCATCAGGAACTGGAAAAACTTCAGGAAAAGGACAAAAAGGACAAAAAGCAAGAAGTGGAGCTCCAAGGCGTGGCTTTGAAGGTGGTCAAACACCATTATATAGAAGATTACCAAAAAGAGGATTTACAAATATTAATGCTAAAGAATATACAGAAGTAACACTAACAATGTTAAACAAATCTACAGCAACAGATGTTACTGCTGAAACATTATTAGAAGAAGGAATAATAGGAAAAATCCAAGATGGAATTGTAATTTTAGCAACAGGAAAATTAGAGAAAAAAATAAATGTTAAAGCTAAAAAGTTCACAGCCAAGGCAAAAGAAGCTATTGAATCTTTAGGCGGAAAGACTGAGGTGATTTAATTGTTTAAAACAATAAAAAATGCTTTTAAAACACCTGAAATAAGAAAGAAACTTTTTATTACATTTCTTTTAATAGTTCTTTTTAGATTAGGCTGTTACATAACAGTTCCAGGAGTTGATGGACCTAAATTACAAGAATTAATGAGTGATAGTTCATCTACACTTGCTGGTATGATAAACCTAATTTCAGGTGGAGCTTTTTCACATTTTTCAATATTCTCAATGAGTATAACACCTTATATTACAGCAACAATCGTTATTCAACTTTTAGGAATGGTAATACCATCTTTAGAGAGATTAACAAAAGAAGGTGGAGAAGATGGAAAAAGAAAAATTAATAGATATACTAAAATATTAACTATAGTACTTGCTTTAGTTGAAGGTATAGGTGTATATTTATCATATAGATCTTATGGAGTATTCGTAGATGACACATTTCTTACAGGTGCAATGATAGTTACAGGATTTGTAGCAGGAACATCACTTCTTATGTGGCTTGGAGAACAAATTACAAATAAAGGTATAGGAAATGGAACTTCATTAATTATTTGTATTGGTATACTTTCAAGATTATCATCTGTTTTAGTTACAATTCGTGATTTAATTTGGCAAAATAATAGTTTCAACACAGTTGGATTTTTAACAACTTTAGGAATAATAATTGGTGCTATTGTGTTAGTTGCAGCAGTTGTATATATGTCAAATGCTGAAAGAAGAATACCAGTTCAATATTCAAAAAGAGTTGTTGGAAGAAAAATGGTAGGAGCTCAAAATACAGTTATACCATTAAAACTTGCAATGGCAGGAGTTATGCCTATAATATTTGCATCATCATTTCTAACATTTCCAGCAATGATTATACAAATATTTAAACCTGATGTAGCAACAAGTACAGGATTTTGGTCAGTACTTTTTAAATTTTCAATGGCAACATCATCTTCAAGTGTGGGATGGGGATACACTATTGCAAATGCTATTGTATATTTATTATTGATAGTAGGATTTACTTATTTCTGGACTTATGCTATGACAAATCCAGCAGAAATATCATCAAATATCAGAAAAAATGGAGGATTTATTCCAGGAATTAGAGCTGGAAAACCTACAACAGATTATTTATCTAATGTAATGTCTAAGCTAACATTATTTGGTGGAATTTATTTAGCAATAATTGCAATCTTACCAATGCTTCTAAGATTTACATCATTAGATATAACTTTTGGAGGAACAGCAATACTTATCGTAGTAGGAGTTGCAATAGAATCAATTCAACAATTAGAATCACAATTAGTAATGAGACATTATAAAGGATTTTTAGAATAAATGTAAAAAAAGCAATCATTAAAAATAATGATTGTTTTTTTGTCTTAAAACCTTAATTAATAAAATCGTTACAGTTCACAGCAAAAAAATAAGAAAAATTGAAAATTTTTCTTATTTTTTGAATATCTATATTTTGTTATTTAATTAAATTTCATCAACATATAGTTCGTCTACAACCGCTACAACTGTGTATTTCTTTAACTTTTGTATGTTTTTTATTTTCTCTAAATTGCTATATTCTAAAATTTGCTCTTTTGCTTTTGCCTTTGTTTCTTCAAGTAAGTTTTCTTCACTCTTCTTTAAGTATTTGAATTCTATTAATATTGAATATTTATTTTCTACATTAG
>CAZUHD010000056.1:0-11114 GCA_964620415.1 uncultured Clostridium sp. | reverse complement strand
ATAAAAATATATTCCTAAATTTTCTGCCTTTAAAAAATGGATTATAATATATTAACATTACTAAAGGTAAAAATAAAAATAGAAATACTGTTGATGAAAATACCATTTTTTGCTCCTTTCATTAGTCCTTATACTTAATTACATTTATGTTGTTGTTTAATTTATAACAACAACATATTGAATTTTTGCTTTTGTGTCATCTCTACTTTGTTTTTATAATTTATCTACATCAACTCATACTTTGTTGATAACTGCTTCTTTATTAAATATATCTAATATAGTAATTGAAGCTACTTCATATTTTCCCAATTTTTCTGCTAGTTCTTCTCCTAGCATTCCATCTGCATCTATTAATAGAACTTTTTTCATTTTTTAGTTATCCTTTCATGTGAAAAGTACTTACTTTTAATTTATCAATAACAATATTTATTTTCTTTTTGCTATGGTGTTTATTAATAATTATAGAATAATCAAAGCAATCACTCCTATTTTTAAAAGCATTTTTTACTTTTATTAACTTATTTATTTTTAACTATATTTTTGCTAGGTTTCTTTTTCTTGATTTTATTAACAATAGTCAATATTACATTAACAATTATAACACATATAACTGCACCAGTAGTATCTATTATCACATCTGTAAATTGACTTGACCTACCATCTATAAATAACTGATGAGATTCATCTGTACAAGCATAAATAAAACAACCTATTATTGGCAAAATAAAAAGTTTCCAGCCTTTTATTTTAAATGTTTTTAATCCAATAAATAACAAAATAGCTAGCACAAAATATACACTTGCATGCATACATTTCCTAAGAGGCTTATTTAATTTATCAATAACGCTATTCATTTTTCTTTCACTAAGATGCTTGTCAGTAATGCCTGTTCTATTAATTACTTCTAAAGTTTTTTCTATTGCCTCATTAATTGTTTCTTTGCTTTTTTCATTCGATTCATCACTTGGCATATTGGAAAAAGCGAAAATTACTATGCACCAAGCAATAATTAATAAAGTTATTATAATTGATTTCCTCATATTTTTAATCTCTCATTTAAATATTTTTTTAATTTCTTCTTGATTATAATTGTTTCTTTTTCATGAACAATATTAATTCTTATTGTAGTTATATTTATATAAATTAAACAACCTATTATAACATTTTTATTCAAAGTATAACTCTGTAAATAAGTATGTACACTTATCTCTATTTATTTGAAGTTCAGAAGAATAAATTCTCTGTCTTTAAGTTGGCTTTTGCATATGGAATTACCGTAATATTACCATACAATTTTACTATATTATCTGATATAATTTTTTGTGGAATCATTGTTCTTATAGCATCATGATCTTTTTTCATTCTCTTTCCAGAGTCACCAGCAATTAATATTGCGATCTTTTTAATCGTTATTCTCCATCATTTTTACTTACTTTATATGCTTTAAATTTATGTGTATTTCTTTTTTCTTCAGGTGGTAATTTCATATAATCTCCATAAATTGTTGTCAGATATTGATTATAATCTGCAAAAGCTTTATATTTTTTTCCTTCAAATTCTACTTCTATCAAATTATCAAAATTTTTCTTATTTGTTCTATCCTGAGAACCATATCCCCATACAAATATTCCTGTATATGGAGTTTTAATATCTTCATATTTATGACTTAATTTTACAATTTTTCCTGTTAATATCCTTTCGTTTATAAATATCATAAAGAATTTTAGCAATAGTTTAGCCATCTTTTGCATAATTCCTTTCTTCTCATTCAAAATACTCTCATTTTTTTGATTTTTTATTTCATAAAGACGTCTATAAATAAATCCCTTTTCACACCATTTTGTTGCTTCTTTATCATCTATCGGAAAATTGTCTGCTGGAAAAATATCTATCCATAAATATTCCTCTTTTATTTTGTCATCATACTTTACTAAATATTCAGTATTACATACTTTACAAAATGGATAACTTGAATTGCCTAATTCATATGATGAAGCCTTAAACTCCATTTCCAATACGCTGTTTCTAAAAATATTCATTAATTTGTCATAATCTTCTCTTGGTAGCATAATATCAATATCATCATCCCATGGAATAAATCCTTTATGCCTAATTGCTCCTATCAATGTTCCTGCACATAATGAATACTTGAGATTATTCTCATCTAATATTTTAACCACATAATCTAATATTCTTTGTATTTCTTTTTTTATTTGTTGACTAGATAAATATTCCATATTTATTCCTCCATATTTTATACGATTTTTTTAATATTATTAACTGAAACACCTGCAAGCACCGTATTGCATCTATTAGAACTTTTTTTATTGGAGAATTTTATTTTTTCTATTTTTATCACTTCTTTATATATTATTTTTTATATTCTCTTTTTTAAATATCTTACTCAATAACACTTTTAAATTTTCTCCAGAAATACCTATATGTATTATAGTTCCAACAATGCAACACAAGAAAACTTTAAAAATAAAAGTAATCCATGATAATTTTAAACTTATATTCCCTATTATTGTAAATGCTATTACCATTAAAATACAAGATAATATATGCCTTAATAATTGTGGATAAAAGGACTTGACAGATATGTTCAAACATTTTGACATATATATTGGATTTGTTACAAAACTAATTATTGACATTATAATTGTTGTTGTTAATACAACTGCATAAACTCCCATATTTGTATATTTTAATAATATATACATTCCCACTACATTTATTATTCCTCCAATTATAGTAATAATACATGGAACTTTATTTCTTATCGTTAATGTATATATATAATATAATGGATATATTGCTCCTTCGATAACGCTTCCTAATAAAGTAATAACTGTCAAACTCCATACTAATTCAGTATCTTGTGATGGAATCCATAATTGAAAATACTCCAATCCCACACCTACAAAACCTGCAAATGCAAGATTTGAGAAAAATCCACTTACAACCATTGAAGTTTTTAAATCCTTAAGTAAAATTTCTTTTTTTTCTTCTGAATAATCCTTTAAAAATATTGGTTGAAATGGTTGTGCCAATAATTGTAGAAGACTATAAAACATCGATGAAATTGTTTTAGCAATTGCAAGTTGTCCCATAGCAAGTGGTGTAAGCATTAAATTTGTAATTATCAAATCTAATCCACTATTTAACATATTTCCTAAACTATTTAAGCTATTCCATACACCATTACTAACTAATTCTTTAACTATTGATATTGATACATTTTTTTTTGAAATTACTATATCTGGAGTATAATATTTATATATTATAAAATTTGAAATACCAACAATTATCGCAGATACAACTGATCCTATTGCTACAAACCATACCTTCGCATTAAAACATCTAAACAACATTATTAAAACTATTGCTTCTACTAAATAAGAAACTCCCTTAAATATATTAACCTTATCCAGTTTATTTTTTATATATGCACTAGCAGAAAATACGGTAAATGCTGTCGTAATGCTAAATGATGTACCTGTTAGAAAAAACAACATTTCGACTTGTTTTACTAATTCAACTGATACATTTAGTATTGATGAAATATTAATAGCACCTATACTAAATGCAACAAATAAAATTATAGCCAATACTATATTTGCATAAAAAACTGTACTAAAATACTTATTACATTTTTTTTTATTTCCTTGATGATATGCAACTGTTATAAACCTCGTAGCATATGAATTTAAAGCAATTGTTATTATACCTGCATACATAACAAAATTTTTTGATAAAGAAACAAATCCATATGCTTCTGCACCAATATTTTCAGTTATATATGGTGTCAAAAAAAAATTGATTAAATAACTTGTTCCCATTGCTAATGCAGAAAATAAAATTGTTATTGCAATCTTCTTAGTTTTCATGTTCTATCCTCATTTTCTTTATTAAAGTATTAATTTTGTCATTTGCAGATTTTACAGAATAATTTTGTTCATATAGCAATCTCATTTCTGGATAATATTTGTTAATACCTTCTTTTATATATTGATTAATCAAATTTATAAACTCTTCTGATGTATTACAACAAAATTCTTCCATGTTCTCATATCCACATAATGCTTCTTTTGTTCCTATAAATCTTTTTCCATACATTAATGCTTCCGCTGTTTTAGTCTTCATTCCATCTCCGTGAAAAATCGGTCCTACTACTAAATCTGACGAATTATACCAATATCCTAGATCAGCTGTTCCTCCAACAACTTTAATATTTTTCTTATCTTTAAAGTCTATATCATTTTTAAGTTCCTCCATGTTTTTACCAACAATGTACAACTTAGCCTTATTTTCAAGATATGGCATAACATTATTTGCAAACCATTTAATTCCTAATATATTAGGCCAAAACTTTCCTCCTACAAATAATATTCTAAATTCATTTTCAACCTTTATATTTTCAATTTTTGCTGTATCTATATAATATATGGGCAAAAATAAGTCTGCTTTACGATTATAGTACTTTATTAATTCTTCTTCTTCTCGTTTATTTAATAAAATACAAATATCACTATATTTAGTTGTTTTCTTTTCTTGCTTTATATTATTAACTACCGTTAATATATTTTGAGGTTTACAATTCTCATTTTTAATTATTTGCCTTCCTGAATTTGCTTTTACCCCATGAAAAAATGTTAGCACTGGAATACCTGGATACATTTTCTTTATTTTTCTTATTGTCGTACCAAAATAACTATTATCAAAAAAAATCATATTATAAGCATTTTTTCCTATTAATTTAATAATATCTTTTTTAATTCTTTTACTATAAAAATTAGGGTATCCACATAAAAGGTTTATAAACCTGTCCTTTCTATTTCTATAACCACTTAAGTAAATAAATTTATCATTTACATTTTCATCATCGCTTGTTTTTATAGCAACAACATCTATATTTTCTTTTCCAAATAAATCACAAAAAGACTGATAATGTGAATTTGATAGCATATAAGCACCTTGTCCTTTTGCACATATATATTCAGAAATAAATAGAATTTTCATAAGGGTTCCTCCTCTTAATTATAAAAATCATCTAACAATATTTAGTGTTTCTTTTATTCTTCTTGCATATTCATCATATGAATTATTAGTAGACACATACATATATGCATTATTTACAATTTGTTTATATTCTTTTTTAGATAAATTCATTACTTTTTCTAATGTTTGGCTTATATCTACAGGGTTTTTTATATCAAATATATAACCTCTATTATTTTGAAGTATTTCTGGTATTCCACCTCTATCTGAGCCAATAACTAAGGTTTTTTGGACTTGAGCTTCTAGTACTGTCGTTGGATAATTTTCTATCCAAATAGATGGTACAACAAGACAATATGCTTCATTAACTTTTAACAAAACTTCTTGATTAGGTAAATAATCTAAATAATTAATTTCTTTGTTATTTTTACACAAATTTTCAAATTTCTCTTTATTTTCTATTTTATTAGCTTTTCCAATTATATCTATAGTTAAATTATTTTTTTTTGCATATTGTAAAAATACTTCAAGAAATTCAAATATACCTTTTCTCTCACTAATCTCTCCAACATAAATAAATCTTTTATTAGTAAACTTATTTTCACTTAATTCCATTTTCTTATTTTTTATTTCTATTGGATTATTAATACATACCGAATCATACCCATAATCTAATAATGTTTCATTTAATTTTTCACTTGGTGCTATAAATTTTCTTATATACTTTTTTTTAAATTTTTGCATTATTTTTATTAATAACAATTTAACCATCAAAGTTATCTTAGAAGAATGATATTTACATTTTTTCAAACAATTGTCCATTTTATATCCTCTACATATATCTGAATTTTGTTTTATACAAGTTGATTTAGGGCAAACTATAGAATAATCGTGCACAATCTGATATACATCATATCCTTTTAATGCTTTTATTTGTGTTATAGGGCTATAAAAAATGTTATTTAATATAATTTTATCTGGATTAAAATTTTTAATTTTTTTTCTTATTTTATAATATAAAATAGAATTAAAAATTACTTTATTTAATTTCATTTTTCCTACTTTTATATTATCTATATTTTCTTTATGTTCCACTTTATTTATATTTTTCTCATAATCTCTATCAAAACATAATAATTTTGTTTCTATACCTTCTCCATCTAATATATTTTTTAAATTTAAAGCATAGATTTCTGCACCACCACAAATTAATTTATCATTAATTATTAATACTCTCATTTATCTTACCTCTAGTTACTCAACAAATATTATACTATTCTATTTTATCTATCTGTCCGTTTGATTCATTATATTTACTACTTGTTATTTTTTCATTTTTTCTTTAACATATAACCTACACAGCATCCAAACAACATGCCCAATAACGCACCTTCAACAATATTACTTACTATTCCATAAGCACAAATCAGTACTAAGATATTATATACATATATATCATCACTTTCTTTAAAATCCATTTCATTTACTTTTTTCATAATATAATACAGTAAAATAAATGAAAATACACCACAAGTAATATATAAATATACAAATAAATTATCTGCTGGTGAACGTATATCTGGCTCATAATATGATTGACTTGCTCCTACTCCTCCAAATCCCCTTCCTAAAAATATATTTCCATTACTTTCTACTAATTTAAAAGCATCTGGCCAAGTTCCTTGTAATCTTTCTCTAAATGAATAAAAATATCTTCTATATGTTTTATAATCTAAATGATATTCCAAATATTCAAACATTGGTTCACATATCATAGAAAAAATCGGTAACAATATCATAATAATGATTAATACATTTATTAACATTTTTTTGTTAAAATTAATATTAAATATATTTATAAAATAAAATAAAATTATAGCAATTAATGTTCCTTTCATTGTTGTAATCCAAATTGCATAAAGTGCTATTATACAGCAAATAATTTTTTTTATTTTACTATTTTTTTCATTTAATTGAATTAAAATTAAAAATATACTAATAACTATTGCCGCATTAATTGATGTCCTTGTAAAACCTGCTATTCTTTTCTGTCCAGTTGTAGTCCAAGACCAACTAGCTGAAACATCATACTCTCCAACATCATACGCTAGCCCTTCCCATGGATATTCAATAAATGAATTTAATATAACTCCTACAACACTAATCCAAAAACAAACCTCATAAAATAATTTATTTTGTTTAAAATCATTTAATATATTTTTATATTGCAATATTCCAACCATAAATGGTACAAAAATCTTTAATATAAAAAATCCTATTTGTTTAATATTTTTAACATAAATAGTAGCTACTACACAAGAAATACTAGCTCCAATAAATATCCATATATGCCCATTATTAAATTTATTTTTCCACAATCCTAATACTAGCAATATTAACATTATTAAATCTTTTATATATATTAAATTGTTATACTTATACAAATTTAACATGTATCTTATAGGTGCCTCTAAAATAATAATTATTATATACAACCTAATAAGTATGATTTCTTTGTTCATCTTTTCTTTTTTCACGTTTATATGCCACCCTTCTAAAGTTTATCTTTTGTTTTTACTTTCAATTATTCCCATGTTGCTATTTGCTATCTTATTTTTTATTATTTTAAATTCTTTATTGCTACAAATTTATGCCATTATTTTTCATTTTTTATATGTATGAATTTAATAAACTTAATTTACCACAAATTCTATATTTACCTAATTCAGACGGAATTACAAAACTATCACCTTTATTAATTTCATAATTTTTCTCATTTGCACATATTGTTCCTTTGCCATCTATTACTGTAATAGCATAAAATGTTTCAATACTAGATATAAAGTTCTTTTTCCCATTTACTTCTATCCTATCTACACTAAAATATTTTGAACTTATTATATTTTGGAAACTATTGTTATTTAATTTTATTTTTTCTATCCTGTTTTCCAAATTTATTACATCTATTGCCTTTTCTATATTAAGTGTTCTTTCTTTTCCATATTCATCTACTCTATCCCAATCATAAACTCTATATGTTAAGTTACAATTTTGTTGTATCTCACAAATTAAACAACCTGATAATATAGCATGAATTGTCCCTGCTGGTACATAAATACTATCTCCCTTTTCTATTTCAATATAATTTAAATATTGTTTTATTTTTCCATTTTTTATAATTTCTTTTAACTGGCTTTTTTTTATATTTTCTTTTAACCCATATACTATTTTTGCATTTTCATTACAATCAAGCACATACCATAATTCTGTTTTTCCTAAATCATTTTCATTTTGTTTAGCATATTCATCATCTGGATGTACTTGTACTGACAAATCTTTTTTAGCATCTATAAATTTAATTAATAATGGAAATTTTTCTAATCCTATACATTTATTTCCAAATATACTTTTTCTTAATTCTCTTTTTTGAAATATTTCTTCTAAACTTTTTCCTTTAAATTCTCCATTGGTTATTATACTTTTTCCATTTTTATTTGTTGATATTTCCCAGCTTTCTGCTGTAAATTCGTAAGGTGTTTTTTTATTGAATTCTGCTTTTAATCTTGTTCCTCCCCACATATAATCTTTAAATACAGGTTTCAAAAAAATTATTTCCATCTCTGTTACTCCTTTTGTTGCTCTATCTTTTTCAAAATATCACTTTTTAATTTTTCCAATTTGTATTTTGAATCTTCTATATTACTTCCTACAACACCCATATAAATTTTTATCTTTGGCTCTGTTCCTGAAGGTCTAACACAAACCCAAGCATCATCTTCGAGTTCATAATATAATACATTTGATTTTGGTAATTCGGTTTTTTCTTTCTTATTATCTTTTAAACTTGTCCTCATTTTGCTTTCATAATCTCTTATAGCTACAACATTAAATACTCCTAATTTTTTTATTGGATTATTTCTTAGTTTTTGCATAATTTCCCTTATTTTTTCTATTCCATCTATGCCTTTTAAAGTTATTGAAGTCAATCCTTCTTTATAATATCCATATTTTTCATATATACGTATCATCTGCTCCCATAAAGTCAATCCTTTTTTTTTATAAAATGCTGTAGCCTCACATAAAGCCATTGCTGCTGAAATAGCATCTTTATCCCTAGCATAAGTTCCTATCAGGCAACCATAACTTTCTTCATAACCAAATATATATTTATAAGAATTTTCTTTTTCAAATTCTTTTATTTTCTCTCCTATATATTTAAACCCTGTTAAAACTTCAATTAATTCTACATTGTATTCTTTCACCATTTTATTTGCCATATTAGATGATACAATTGTTTTTACTAGTGCTCCATTTGTGGGTAATATTCCTTTCTCTTTTTTTTGTGATAATTCATATTCTGCAATTAATAGTCCTGACATATTTCCCGTAAATGCTTTATATTCATTTGTTTTTATATCTTTAGCATATACTCCTAATCTATCTGCATCAGGATCTGTTGCTAACACAATATCTGCATTCACCTTTTTTGCTAATTTTAATGCAAACTCAAATGCTTTTTCATCTTCTGGATTAGGATAACTTACTGTTGGAAAATTACCATCTGGTTTTTCTTGCTCTGGTACAACATATACATTATCAAAGCCTAGTTCTTTTAAAATCCTTCGTACTGGTATATTTCCTGTTCCATGTAAAGGTGTATATACTATTTTTATACTATCTGCCATTTCTTCTATTATTTCTTTATTTAATATTAATTTTTTTAATTCCTCTATATATCTATCGTCTACATTTTTTCCTATAATGTTATATAAACCTCTTTTTATTGCTTCTTCTTTTGTAATTGTTTTTACTTGATCAAAATTTTTAATTTTATTTACTTCTTCTATAATTTCTTTATCATAAGGTGGTACGATTTGTCCTCCATCTTCCCAATATACTTTGTATCCATTATACTCTGATGGGTTATGACTTGCCGTTATTACTATACCTGCCACACATTTTAACTCTCTTACAGCAAAAGATAATTCTGGAGTTGGTCTTAATGTATCAAATCGATATGTTTTTATTCCATTTGCATTTAAAACTAATGCAACTTCTTCACTAAATTCAATTGACATATTTCTAGAATCATAAGCTATTGCAACACTTCTATTTTCTTTTCTTTTACTTAATATATAATTTGCCAATCCTTGCGTTGCTTTTCTGACTGTATAAATATTCATTCTATTTGTCCCTACACCTATTATTCCTCGCAATCCACCTGTTCCAAATTCTAAATCTTTGTAAAATCTATCTTGAATTTCTTTTTCATTATTTCCTAATTTAATTAATTCTGTTTTGCTTTTCTTATCTATATATTCGCTTTTTAACCATTCCTTATAACTCAATCTATAATTTTTTAACATTTATACCCTTTCTTAACTATAAAATTCACTTTTTTTATTATATTTTTCTTCTATAAAATCTTTAATTCTTCTCTGAAAAACACTTTCATCAAACTCTAAAGCACGTTCTCTAATTCTCATATAATGTAGTAATATTTTAACGAGCCTTCTTTTTATTTTTCTCATACCTTCAGTATAATCTTCTCTTAGTTTACAAGCATATCTCATAGGAGTATGACAATAACATGCATGTATACTTTCTGGTTTAGTGATAACTCCATTAGCACATGAGCTACTACTACTTAAAATAATATCACATTTATTTAAATTAAAATTTTCAAAAGCAAGGGGCATTAATTGAAAATATTTTTTATGGTTAATTACCATCTTCTTTTTTTTGTAAAAAACTTGTCCATACATCTACCCCTTTTAACTCATCATTTAAATTATTGGGGTTATAAAATGTGGTATATATTGAAAATCTTCTTACAATTTATCAAAGTTTGTTCAGCTTCACTCATATTGGTTAACCAATCATACATGTAGATTTGCTATTTTCTTTTTGTTTCCTTGTATAATATAATAAAGTTTAAGTATTTCTCAATTGATAAACTTCAGAAATTTTATCTTTCTTACCAACTACGATTATGCCGTTAGATTCAATCAAAAATATATCATCAATATCTAATAAAATTATTTTCTTTTCACCTGCATATATAACATTATTTGAAGAATTGTATGCTTTTACTTCGCCTTTTATTATGTTTG
>CAZUHD010000055.1:0-11962 GCA_964620415.1 uncultured Clostridium sp. | reverse complement strand
CTTCATCATAAAAATTTTCTACAACTTTCTCTCTTGTATCAGTATTAACTCCAGAGAAATTGAAGTATAAAATATAGTAGCTGTTTTTCAAAGGTGTTGGATTTTTACCAATATACGTTTCTCCAAATAGTTCTTCAAATTTATCTTTTTTATTTATATCATAATAATTTTCCAATACACTTGTAAATAATGTTTTTCCGAACCTTCTTGGTCTTAAAAACATTATTCTGCTATTATTTAAATTTTCTAATGTTTCTAAAAATTTCGTTTTATCAACATAATAGCAATTTTTGGCTACTAATTCTTCATAATTACTTATTCCAAATGGCAGCTTTTTCATATTCAAATGCCCTCCTTCCAAAATTAAATATAAGTTTGTAAATAGTTATAACAAAAATTACTTAAAAAGCCAAAAGCAGCTCGTTACTGATATTTTGAAGTATGTGAATGCAGATAAATTAACATTATTTTATTAAACTTATATTAGGAGCTGTGAATTGTAACTGTTTTTTTGAATTTTAATATAAATATATTCTATTTGTAAATATTATACAAGAAAGATAGCAAAAGAGCTATTTTCAATAGTAGTTTTATCCTATTTGAGTTATCACAACTCTATCATTTTCACACAAGTCTTTTACACTATATGTATTTATATAACGTTTCTGTTCTTGTATAATTTTTATTACTCCAGCTTTTTGGTTATAGCCAATTTCTAAGCATATATACCCTTGTCTATTTAAGAATTTATAAGCATTTTGTAATATTTTTCTATAAAAGTCAAGTCCATCTTTTCCACCATTTAAAGCAATTCTAGGTTCTTTTTGTACCTCTTTTGGAAGTTTTTTTAATTCTCCTTCCTCTATATAAGGCGGATTTGATACAATTATATTAAACTTTTCTACATTTATTTTATTAAATAAATCAGATTCTATAAATTCAATATTATTTTTCACACCATTTAATTCAGCATTTTGTTTCGCAATATCAAGTGCTTTTGAACTTATATCAGAAGCATAAATTTTAGTATTTTTAACATATTTAGCAAGAGAAATTGCAATTGCACCGCTTCCTGTACATAAATCCAAAATAACAGGATTATTTATTTGTTTTGCAATGTCAATAACTTTCTCTACCAAAATCTCTGTGTCTTGTCTTGGAATTAAAACATCTTTAGTAACAAGAAAATTAAGTTTCATAAATTCTTGTTTACCTGTTATATATTGAAGAGGTTCTCCAGCAATTAACCTTTTTATATTTTTTATATATTCATCTCTTTGTTTTGGTGTAATTTCTTTTGTATCATAGATCATAAGATATTCTTTAGATTTCTTTAGTGTAGTTTGTAATAACATTCTTGCTTTATTTTTTGGTCCATCAATGTTTTCATTTTTTAGCATTATTACTGCTTGATTTAAAGCTTCTTTTATTACCATTTTACCTCCTATTTATCTTTAAACAAATCTTTTCCACCTTTTAAATAATCTATTCCTGAAATTATAGTAGCTATAACAGAAATTAATAAAAATACAGTTACCAAAATATTAAGTATATACTCTGGTGTAGTCATATATATACCTGCTGAACTTTCCAAAGCCATGTCAAGTGTTTTTACTCTAAAAATAAAATCTCCAAATTTAAATTTATCTATAAAAGCAAGTATAATAGCAATCATTTGAGTTACAGTTTTAATTTTTCCCCAATTTGATGCAGCGATTACTTTACCACCTGTTGTAGATGCAATTAATCTATACCCAGAAACAGCAAATTCTCTGAATAATATAACAATAGGAATCCATGCTGGAATTTTATCTAAATCAACAAGCATTATTAAAGCCGCTAAAACTAATATTTTATCTGCTATTGGATCTAAAAACTTTCCAAAATTAGTTACTAGGTTTTTCTTTCTAGCTATACTTCCATCTAATTTATCTGTTATAGAAGCAATTATAAATATAAAATCAATTATCCAAAAAGTAATTGGTATTCCTAAAAATTCCCCTTGTATATTTAAATAAGGTACTATCACCATTAATGGTACTAATATTATTCTAAATATAGTTAATTTATTTGGTAGATTCATTTTAGTTTATATTCCCCTTTTATTTCAAAATCTCTATAGCCTTTTGAAGTTGAGTATCTTCGCTTTCTTCTAAAGCATATATACTTTCTACAGTATCAGGAAGTTCTATTTCTTCATCTGGTTTTACTCCTGTCTTATGTATAGTATTTCCATTTGGAGTATAATATTCTTCTGTTGTTAATTGTAAACCTGATCCATCACTTAAAGAAAGTACAGTTTGGATGATTCCTTTACCATAAGTTTTTGTTCCAACAACTTTAGCTCTTCCATTATCTTGCAAGCTACAAGCAAGTATTTCTGAACTACTTGCAGAATTTTCATTTACTAATACAACCACTGGCATTGTAAAAATAGGTTCATTTTCTGATTTAGTAACTTCTTTTTCATCTTTATGATCTACAGTTGAAATAATAGTGTCTCCCTTATCTAATAAAAAATCTGCAATTTTAGTAGCTTCATCTACAATTCCACCACCATTATTTCTTAAATCAATAATTAATTTTTTTACGCCTTCATTTTGTAATGCTTCAACTTTAGATTTGAAAGCATCCGCCGTTTCCTCATCAAAACTAGGTATAGTAATACAACCTATATCATTCTCAAGTTTTTTTGCTGTAATAGGATTTGTCATAATCTTAGCTCTTTTTAAATCAAAAGAAAGTCTTTCTCCGTTTCTTTCAACAACTAAATGTAAATCAGTTCCTTCTTCACCCTTTATATAATCAGAAATATTTTCAAAATCATCTGCAAAATATTCTTTTCCATCTACTTCAATAATTAGATCTCCAGCTTTTATACCAGCTTTTTCAGCTGGACTATCGGGAATAGGATAATATATAGCAATTCTATTAGAATTTTTATCTTTAATCATATTTATACCAATTCCAACAAAATTACCTCTAACCTCTTCTTCATATTCTTGTAGTTTTTCTTTAGGAATATATTGTGAATACTCATCACCAAGTCCTGCAACAAAGCCTTGAATTGCCGCAGTTTCTAGTTTTTCTTCATCAATTTCATCAGACCATAAATAATACTTATCAATAACACTTCGTATTTTTTCTAAGTAATTTTCTAATTTTGAATATTTATCAGATGCTAAACTGCTTATTAAATCGCTGCTATTACTTTCACCTTCTGTCTCTGTGGAAAGTTTTTCATAAAAGCGTGACGAAATCCAAAAAGCTGTTATTGTAAAAGTTAAAAAAGCTGTTAAAATAACTAACATAAAAGTTTTATAGAATCTGTTTTTCTTATCTTCCATATAAATTTTATGTAAGGCTTATATAAGCCTTACATCTGCCTCCTTTTTAATATATTATAAACTAGGTAAATATTTCATTGGATTAGTACAATCCTCATATTTAAATCCAGGTGTTCTTATTTCAAAATGTAAGTGAGGTCCGCTAACATTTCCGTGTTGCACCTGATAGCATTATTTGGCTTCCTTTAGATACTTTATCTTTCTCAGATACAAGCCTCTTTGATCCATGTGCATAAAAGCTATAAACATTATTTCCATGATAAATTTCTACAAAATTTCCATAAGCATTAGAATATCCTGTATCAATAACTTGCCCATCTCCAACCGCATATACAGGCGTTCCAACAGATGCTCTAAAATCAACCCCTGTATGGTATCCAGAGCTCCATGATGAACCTGCTTCATGGAATCTTGCTGTAATGTATGGGTTTGCTACAGGGAATCTAAAGCCATAAGATGATGTTTGACCCCCATTTACACTTGGTTTTTTATCATTATTTTGAGCTGCCATTTGTCTATCATATTCTTCCTGCATTTGTTTAATTTTCTTTTTAATACTATTTTCATGATTTCTATATTCTTCTAATTGTCTCTCTAATTCTTTTTCATTTGCAGAAAGCTTATCAACTTTTTGCTCTTTTTCCTGTCTTGCAATTTTTAAAGCATTTTCTTTAGCTTCTTTCGTTTTTTTAGTGGAATCTAAAGATGCCTTACTTGTTTCAAGTTCTTGTTTTTCAGACTCTATTTGCTTCCTATCAGCTTCTATATTATCTAAAAGTTCATTATCATATTTTGTTATTTCAGATACTAAGTAATATCCAGAAATAAAATCTACTAAGTTATTTGCAGAAAGCAATACATCTAAATATGAAACTTCGCCATTTTCATATAGAGCAACTAATCTTTCATTTAAAAGCTCTTGTTGTTCTTGATACTTCTTCTCATCTTCTTCTATTTTTGTCTGTGCCTCAGATATTTTTGTTTGTAGCCCTGAAATTTCATCATCAAGATTTTCTATTTGGTCTTCATAATCTGATATTTGACTTGTTAAACTCTGTACCTCAGATACTGTATTCTTTTTTTCTTGTTGTACATTTTCTAATTCATCTTGAGTGCTAGTTATGTCGTTATTAAGATTTTTCTGCTCATTTTGCATATTATTTATATCGCTTTTACTTACAGCAGCAAATACAATATTAGTATATGTTATTAATAACACATTTATTAGTAAAACTATTAGTACCTTATAAAACTTTCTCATAATTTTTTCCTTCCATATATCATTCTTTTGTTTCCTCTTCATTTGCTGTAGTATTTTCTGCATTATTTTCCACTGTATTTTCCGTTTCACTTTGATTATCTGCATACCTTGCCACTTCTTCTGGTAAAGAAGGTATATAATTTAAAGGATTGACTGTATTACCATTTATTCTTATTTCAAAATGAGCATGTGGTCCTGTTGCATATCCTGTCATTCCTACCTTTAATACGACATCTCCTGCTTTAACAACTTGTCCTACTTCTACTTCTATCTCTGATCCATGTGCATAAAGTGTTTGTACCCCTCCCCCATGATCAATAATAACCATATTACCATAAGCAGTATTTAATCCTGCTTTAACGACAATTCCATTCGCCATAGCTCTAAAATCTGTACCAGTTTCGGCGCTTACATCTACTCCTGTATGTAATTTATATACTCCTGTAATAGGATGTGTTCTCATACCATAAGTTGATGTTATTGTATAATGGTCATATACTGGCCATTGCATAGTTCCTCCTTGGTAATCTTCTCCAAAGCTTGCAGTTAAAGCAAGTTCTTTTATTTCTTTTTCTACTAATTGAATTTGGTTATTATATTCATCAATTTTTGCTTGTAAAATTTGTTCTTCTTCACTTAATTTTGATATATAATTTTCTCTTAAAAGCTTTGTATTAGATAATGTAATTTGAGTGCTTTGCATCTTTCTTTTCTGAGTTTCTAGTTTTTCTTTTTTTGTACTTAGTAATAAATTTTTTTGTTCTATTTGATTTTTTTCACTCTCAACCAAATCTAACAAATCTAAATCATAATTTGTAATCTCTGATATTAAGAAATATCCTGAAATAAACTCTGATATACTTTTTGAACCTAGCAAAACATCAAGATATTTGTTTTCTCCACCTTCATATACTGCAACTAATCTTTGGTCTAATATGTCTTTTTGAACATTATATTTGCTTGTTATTTCATTTAATTCTCCTTCAACTTCTGAAACTTCTTTTTCCATAGAAGTTATTTCTTCATTTAGTTCACTCAAATTTTTTTCTGAATTTGCAATATTTTCATCTAATTTTTGTATTTGTATTAAATTTTCTGTTAGTTCTTCATTTATATCAGCAAGTTCAGTATTACTTTCATCTATTTGTATTTCTAGTTGATCCTTTTGGTCTTTTAGTTCGTCTAGTTCTGTAGCATAAGAAACAAAAGTAATACTACATATTAACATTACTATAATAAAAACTTTATATATCCTATGCATAACCTTTCCTCCTAAACTCTTAAATATTTTCTCATTGAAACACTACTTCCAACGATACCTATTCCTACTCCTAATATTAAATAAACAATTAATATTAAGTTAAACATATCACTAAATTCAAGTAGGGTTAATCCTAATGTTGACAAAAATCCAACAAATGAGGCATTGCGTTCAATTAATATATATAATCCTGCAATGATTGCAAGAGATATAGCTCCTGATATTAATCCAATTATTATTCCCTCTATAATAAATGGCCATCTTATAAAACTATTTGTTGCTCCTACATATTTCATTATTGATATTTCTTTTCTTCTTGCGTATACAGTAAGCTTTATTGTATTTGAAATAATAAATGTATTTATTATTATCAAAGCAACTACAATTACATAACTTCCTATTTTAATTCCACCAGCTATTTTTACAAGTCTTTCCATTACTTGATCACTACTTGTAATTTCTTTTACATTATCCATTGCTCTAATTTTATCTTGTACACTTGAGCTTAATGTTAAATCTGTAAGTGTTATTATATATGATGCTGGAAATATATTAGCATTAATACCTCTTAAAGCATTTACTCTTTTATCTCCATACCATTCTTGTACTTTTTCTAAAGCTCCCTCCTTTGAAACAAATTCTATTGTATTAACTCCATCTAATGCTAGAATTTGAGAACCTAGTGCTTCTATTTCTTCATCTGTTGCATCATTTAATATGTAAACTTGAATCCCTTGTTTTGCTTCTACTTGTTTTACAAAATGATTAATATTTCCTATTAATACAAAACACACTCCAAAAAATATCATTATCAAACACATTGTTATAAATGATGTAAAAGCTTGTTTTTTATTTTTAAAAATATTTGCAAAACCTTCTCCAATCAAATAAGTAAAAACATTATATTTCATTATAACCACCTTTTTTATCATCTCTTATAATATTGCCATTTTCTATATGTATAACTCTTTTCTTCATTTTATCGACGATTTCCTTAGCGTGTGTTGCAACTACTACTGTTGTCCCTCTCATATTTATATCACTTAATAAATTCATTATATCCCAAGAAGTATCTGGATCTAAGTTTCCTGTTGGCTCATCTGCAATTAACATTGATGGATTATTAACTAATGCTCTTGCTAAAGCTACTCTTTGTTGTTCTCCTCCTGATAATTCATTTGGATACATTTTTGCTTTTTGACTTAAGCCAACTAAAGAAAGTACCATAGGAACTTGTCTACGAATGTGTTTTCCTGTTGCCCTAACTATATACATTGCATATGCCACATTATCATAAACTGTTTTGTCTGGTAAAAGTCTAAAGTCTTGGAAAACTACTCCCATACTTCTTCTTAAATATGGTATTTTACTTTGTTTTAGATATGTTATGTCTTTCCCATTTATTATTATATTTCCTGATGTCACTTCTTCTTCTTTTAATATAAGTTTTATAAGTGTAGATTTTCCACTACCTGAAGAACCTACTAAAAAACAAAATTCTCCTTTTTCTATTAAAAAATTAGCATTTCTTACTGCTACTACACCTGCATCATAAGTTTTACTAACATTTCTAAATTCTATCATCTTAAAAATCTTCTCCTTTTAATTGCCTAATACGTCCCTTAATATAATACCAGTAAATATGTTTTTTTTCAAGAGTGTTTACGAAAAATTTACAATTTATAAGCATTTATTTTTTTATAAGGCTTTTTTTACCAAAATTTTTGTAAGATTTTTTTTAGTAAAACTATTGACAAAAAAATCAAAGTATTATATACTAAGAAACGTCTTAGTAATTCGCTCCTTTAGCTCAGTTGGTTAGAGCAACCGGCTCATAACCGGTAGGTCCAAGGTTCGAGCCCTTGAAGGAGCACCATAATTGTCACACTTTTCATGGTGTGATTTTTTTTATACCTATAAAAAGCATATCTTGTTAGATATGCTTTTTATTCGATAATTACTTTTATTTTAGTACTTATATTGTTTTAATTATTTTCTTCTCTTCCTTCTGGAAGTGCATTACTTGGTAATTCAATTCTAATCTTAATTCTAAATATATATGTAAATGCTCTAACAATTTTACTATTTTTAAATCTTTGCCAAAATGATGGCTTAGCTTCAAATGTTGTTTCTGCTTGATATTCCTCTTCTTCTTGCGTAACAGGAGCTTGCATAGCTTTTTCTTTGACTTTTACTTCTTTTGTTTCTGGAACAGCTCGTTCTTCAATTGCTTGAACATTTGCTTTTGCTTTTTCTTTCTTCTTAAATTTCTTTTCTACTGCAACATTTTCTGTTTCAACATTTTCTTCTAATTTTTGTTCTGGTGTTGGTATTAGTTTTAATGCATCTGATATTTCTATTCCTATGAAACTTAATGCTTTAGAGCTATCTTCTAATCTTTCCATATCTATTTCTATATGTAAGTTTGCTTCTAAGTTGTTTACTTTAGCTTTAAGCAGTTTCATAGACTCTGTATATTTTTGAGAAGTTTTTCCTTTACATTTTGAAACTACATTTAGAGCCTCTATTATATCTTCTCCAACACTGTCTTTTATTTCACTTACTTTTTCTTCCCATCCAGCTTGTTTTTCATCGACTGCTTCTATAGCTTCATTTAATTTTCCTGCTAAGGCAATGTTTGCTTCTCTTTGTTTTATTAAATCTTCTACTTTTTTCGTATTTTCTTCGAACTGATTAATAGCAAACTCAACTAAACTATAAGCCGCATTATACACACTTACAGGGAAATTCTTTTTCTTAGGATATTCTATTAAATAAGTCTTTATAGACTCTATTAAATCCTTAAAATATATATCTTCTTCTAATTGAATTATTTGTTTCTTATTATTTGGATTTATTAATTTTTGGACTTTGTCTATATTTGATATGATCTTCTCTTCCGTAATTACCATTCTTACATTTACTATGCCAGATTTAGACATTGTAAAGTTACCTCCTTTGTTATTATTGTAAAAGTTTTTACATAAATCAATTATATTATACAACACTACGCAAAAAACTACAAGAACTTTTAAAAAAGTTTTTTCTTACATTTTCTTTTCAACAATATTACATTTATGTTACATTCCCTTTAGAATTTTTTCTAATTCAACATTTCTCTTTATTTTTAACGTTGTAGTTTTTGTAAGTTCTTCATCTGTTAAAATTAATTTCTTTAAATATTTGTATTTTGGCATTGTTTTATTTACTTCTTTTACCCAATTCCAAATTTTATCTCTTATTTCTTGCTCACTTATATTTCCGTAAGATTGTTCTATATATTTTTTATCATAAACTACTTTAACAGATAGTGATACATTATCATCATTTTTCTCAGGCATTCCAAATACCATACATTCACTTACTAAGTCTGATTTATTTATTAAACTTTCAATTTCCTCTGGATATATGTTTTTACCATTTTTTAATATGATAACAAATTTTTTTCTTCCTGTAATATAAATATAACCGTCTTTATCAATTCTTGCTAAATCTCCTGTACGAAACCAACCATCTTCAGTAAATGCTTCTTTAGTAGCATCAATATCATTATAATATCCAAGCATTACCGAATCGCCTTTTACTAAAAGTTCACCTATGCCGTTTTCGTTTGGCTCATCTATTTTTACATCCACACTTAAGAATTTTTTACCTATTGAACCTAATCTCTTTTGATGAGTTAGTTCTGCTGCAATAACAGGTGATGTTTCTGTTAATCCATATCCCTGTAATACATTAAATCCTAAGTCCCAGAAACCCTTTTCTTTTTCTTTATCTAATGCTGCTCCCCCTGCTACTAATGTTTTTAATTTTCCTCCTAGATTATCATGGATTTCTTTAAATAATTTCTTTTTTATATTAATCCCAAATTTAAGTAGAAAGTTACTTATTTTTATTCCCATTTTTACTTTTTTTAGTTTGTCTTTTTCTTCTATTGCTTTTATTAATTTATCATACATTCTTTCAAATACAACTGGTACGCATACCATACTTGTTATTTGGAAGTTTTTAAGTTCATCTGCAACATGTCTTACACCTTTTGAAAATACAAGACTTGCTCCTATTGATACAGGATATAAAAATCCTACTGTACATTCAAATGTATGATGTAATGGTAAAAATGATAAAAATCTATCTGTTTCATCAAGCTCGAATGAGCTTCTTATGTCTAAAATATTTGTACATATATTTTTGTGTGATAACATTACTGCTTTAGATTTATTTGTAGTTCCTGATGTAAAAAGCATTATACTCATTTCTTCATTATCAATTTTTGCATCTAAAAATTCTCTGTTTCCCTGATTTAATAGTTCTTCTCCTTTTTCTGTTATTTCTTTTTGAGAATATTTATTAAAATCATTTTTTTCTAAACTCATTGATATAAAGTATTTTAATTTTGTATTTCCTTGCTTTTGTATTTTTGCCATTATATCATCATATTTTTCAGAATAGAAAATTGCTTCCACTTCTGAACGTATTATTAGTCCTTCTATTTCATTTTCAGGAAGTGCTTTATCTAAAGGTACAACTATTCCTGTACCACAACAAACAGCTAAATATGCTACTTCCCATTCATATCTATTTTCTCCAATTACAGCTATTCTTTTTCCCTTTAGTCCCATTTCTATCAAAGCTGTCCCTAATCTATTTATATCTCTATAATATTCTTTATATGTAATTTTTCTTGAAGTTCCCAAGCTTTCTCCATCTACATAATAAGCTGTCCTATCTCCAAATGTATCGCACGCTCCGAGAAATCATTTCTTTTAAATTATTAAACTTCACTGTCCTGTCTAACATTTTTATTTCTCCTTTTTTAGTCCTTTAATTATAGTATCCTCAAAGTGTTTATAAACTTTCTCTATATCAAATGTTTCTTCATCATACAATTTATAAACTAAACATGAACCTATTAAACCATAAATTTCAGAAGCATATATTTTAACATCTCCTTGTTTTATTTGTTCAGCTTCCATTCCTTGTCTTACTATATTCTCTATCTTATTTATATATTCATATATGTATTTTTTACATTTTTGATTTCTTTTTTCAGTTCCATAAATTTGGCTTAATAGTATTGTAATTATATCTTTATATTTATTTACTATTTTTATTTGAATTAAAACAATAGCTTTTATCTTATCTATATAATTTTCATATTTTGAAGTTTTTATATCTACACTATTTTGTAAAAGTTTTATTCCCTCTTCTACAAGAAAATCAAAGATCTGCTCTTTGCTTGAAAAATGATAATATAGCGTTCCTTTAGCTACACCTACTGTTGCCGTTATTTCTTCTATGCTTGTGTTTTCGTAACCTTTTTCAGCAAATAATTTTAAAGAGGTTTCAAATATTTTTCTCTTTGTTTTATTCAAGCTATTTCCTTCTTTCTCTTCTCAATTTTTTTAATTATATATAAATATTTTATTTTTTGCAATAGTTTTTAAAAAGTTGAACTAATATGTCGAATAATAAAACTTTTGGGCAGTTAATTTTTATAAATATTTCTGGCAAGCTCTTTTACAATTTTCCTTTTTTCAATATAATCAATTTTTCTTCTATATTTTTTACATTATAAAGTATTTCATATATACCTTTTTTCTTTGAATTAAATTTTAAAGTGTATTTAATAAAATTCCATGTCAGTCTTTCTTTACAGCCATCTAGTTCCTTTTTTTCTTTATTATAATTACTAAAATACCTTTTTATAATTCTAAAAAGCAAATAATATGTAGGATATTCTAAAAATATAATTATATCAGCCGAATTTGCTCTTTCTTCTAGTGTTGTTTTATAAACTCCATCCATAATCCATTTATCTTCTTTTGTTTTTTCAAGAATAATTTTATCTCTTTCATGTTCTTCTCTAGGTGTCCAATTTTTTTCATAATTTATACTATCTAAATTTATAATAGGTAATTTTAATATTTTTGCTAATTTATTTGCTAAAGTAGTTTTTCCAGATCCTGGTCCTCCTAATATTAATACTTTATTTATTTTTTCCATTATACCACCTAGTTCTACCATATTTATATATACTTTTAACAATTATGTTCGTATTTTATCATATTTTTCGCTACATTTCAATATTTA
>CAZUHD010000054.1:0-11979 GCA_964620415.1 uncultured Clostridium sp. | reverse complement strand
CGAACAATTTTTATTATACTACTCACTTCTCCCTTTGTCAATACCCTTTATCGAATTTTTTTGATTTATTTAATTACCATTTTTGGGGAGTTACTAAAACTACTGATAGTAAGGCATTTTGAGTAACATAATTAGTTTTATTTTTTCTCAAAAATCGACATTTTTTTCAAAATTAAATTAAATTTCAACTAGTATTAAATCTTCCCCTATACATTTAATTTTATTCCATTCAATTTCAATATCATTACTAGATGAAAAAAAGTTTAAAATTTTATTTGTTCCTCCAGGTACTATAATAGAAGTTATCTTCCCAGACTCTAAATCTGCACATACATCTTGTACATATCCTAATCTTTTTCCATCAGTTATATTTATAACTTCTTTTCTCCTGAAATCCATCCCTTTATCTTGCATATTAATTCCTCCTCGAATTATTATATGCAAAATAGCAAAAAATGCTACTATATATAAGAAAAAATTCGTAACTCTTAACAGTATTCTTTTATTCTATAAATAACAAATCTACTATTTTATATGAAAACTACTTTTTAATTTATTTATAAACTTTGTAATAAAATTTTCTTTCTTAATTTCGATAGATATTTTTGGTTCTTCATTAAATTTCTTTTTTTCACTTACATCAATTTTAGGAATATCTTTTTTAAAAATTTCATTGGTTGAAAATTTCATTCTTTTTTCATCTTCAAGTTTTTGTCTTTCTTCTTTTTGCATTTTTAATATTCTTTCTCTTTGTGTATCTGTTGCCCAATAATCTCTAAAAAATATTGCAATCATTATTTTAGTTTGTTTTAAAACATTTTGTTCATCTAATGTTTTGTTTATATCATATTTAAAATTATATGTTTCATCTTTGTCATTTTCTAATACCTTAATAATATCTGATGGTATTTTATTATAATCTTCTTTTGATATACTTTTTAATATTTCCAATACTTCTGTACAAGATTTTCTGTATTGAGTATCAATCATTTTTCTTCTCCTTTTGTTTTATGTTCCACTTTTTTTGCTCCAACTATCATTTGATTATACGTTTTGTCTATACTTTCAACTTCTAATTGTTCTTCTCTAGTTTCTCTTCCTAAATCTTGAGTATCTTTTGTACCTTGTTCTGGTTCATAAGGATACCTTTCCAATAATTCTTGTTTTGTTATTCCATATAGCCTTTCAAATCTCTCTTGATTTACAAATAATTTCCTGTAATTTGTTTCATTAATTTCTATTCCTTTTTCCTTTAAAAAATAATATCTCGCATAACTCAATCTTGTACTTTGTACTAATCTTAAAGGATCTATCAAAGGTAATGAATGAAGATTAATCGAATCATAAAATTCTATTTTTTGTCTTATGTTTTCTATACTATTGCTAAATATTGCTGTCATTGTTACACTCATCTTAATTACTTCTTCTTCAGTATAACCTAATTCCTTTACATCTTCTATTTTTTGTTTCATGTTTTCTATACTATAGTTGTATATTGCTGGCATTGTTGCAGTCATTTTAATTATTTCTTCTTCAGTATAACCTAATCCTTTTAGATCTTCTATTTTCTGCTTTATGTTTCTTATATTATAGCCATATATTGCTGGTATTAATTTTGTCATTCTAATTATTTGTTCTACAGTATATCCTAAACCCTTTAAATCTTCTATTTTTTGTCTTATGTTTTCTTTGCTAAAGCCATATATTGTTGGTGCATTTGCAGTCATCTTGATTATGTCTTCTACAGTATACCCTAATTCTTTTAAATCCTCTATTTTTTGCTTCATACTTTCTATATTATAACTATATATTGCTGGCAATTCAAAAGTCATTTTAATTATCTGCTCTCTAGTATAACCTAATTCTTTTAGATCCTCTATTTTTTGCTTTATGTTTTCTATACTATAGCCATATATTGCTGGTAAATTTAAAGTCATCTTAATTACTTGTTCTTTAGTATACCCTAATTTCTTTAGATCTTCTATTTTTTGCTTCATGTTTTCTTTGCTATGACAATATATTGATGGCAATGTTACAGTCATCTTAATTATTTCTTTTTGGCTGTATCCCAAAGATTCCAAAAATTCATAATTTTCTTTAACTTTCTTTTTTAATGTTTCTTTTTTTAAACTCCTTACGCCATATGCATTTACTATATCATTATAGTTTTTTTCTGTATAACCAAGCTCTTTAAATAATTCTTTTAATTCGTCCATATATAACTCCTATTTCATTAAATTTGATCAAATATAAATAGATTTTCACTCATATCATCTACTATATCTTCTAATAATTCTCCTTTTTCTTCTCTTCCTTTTATATATCTTTCTATCTCAAAATCACTTAAATTTAATATATATGGATTTCCATCAAACAATAAATCTAAATCTTCAAATCCATATTCTTTTAATTTATTTATTAATTTTTCTACATCTGTATTAGTTCTATCTAAGTACATAGCATTACTACTTATAATGTTTCTTATTTGATTTCTATCACAATTTTCATTTTCTAATATCTTCATTTTTTGAACTATTTCTTCTGAAGTTAATTCTTTAATATTGTTACACATCTCAATCATGTTATTTATTGTTTTTTCACTTATTCCTAAACTTTTTAATATTTCTTCCATATAATTACTTGTCCTCCTTTTATTGTGCCTATTTTTATTGTTATATTTTATCTTTGTATTTTAGTTCTACTTGCTAGTACCTATACTATCAACATCTAGTTGTTGCATTTTAGTTTGTTCTCATAATTCTTGGATATTTTTTATATCTTGCCTTGGTTCATAGTTTCTAGGTTATAGCCATATTCATATTTTGATGAAAATTTTAAAGTCATCTTAATTATTTCTTATCGGCTGTATCCCAAAAATTCATAATTTTTCTTTAACTTTCTTTTTCTATATCTTATATTTCATTTAAGTTAGTATTCCAATGCTATTTTTAACTCATTAATAGTTTATTTATTCAAAAAAATTTTTAGAAAAAAAAAGCCCTCTTAAGACTTTTGTTGGCAGGGGTAGAAAGATTCGAACTCTCACAGGCGGTTTTGGAGACCGATGTGCTACCATTAACACTATACCCCTATTTAGATTACTTTTTAATAATATCACAAAAATTTGACTTTGACAAGAGTTTTTTTAGCATTTTATTTATTGTCATACTGTAATCTTGATAAAATGTGATTTCATACATTATATATTACTTCTTTTTTATATATAAGTTCTCAAAACTTCAACATATTTTTTTGTTTTATTTTTCTCAAAGCATAAAAAAAGTCTTTTGGGAAATAATAACTACAGAGAATTATTTTCAAAGGAGGACATTTTTAGGTGATTAACAAGGTAGAAATTAGTGGTGTAAATACCGCCAAATTACCTGTGCTAACAAGTCAAGAAAAAGAAGAATTATTTTTAAAAATAAAAAATGGGGATGAAGAAGCAAGGCAAACTTTTATAAATGGGAATTTAAGACTTGTTCTTTCTGTAATACAAAGATTCAGAGGAAGAGGAGAATCGGCAGATGATCTATTTCAAGTAGGTTGTGTTGGATTAATAAAAGCAATTGATAATTTTGATTTATCACAAGGAGTACAATTTTCAACCTATGCAGTCCCAATGATAGTAGGAGAAGTTAGACGTTATTTAAGAGATAATAATAGTATAAGAGTAAGTAGATCAACTAGAGATTTAGCATATAAAGTAATTCAATTTAAAGAAAAATATAACAAAGAATATGCAAAAGACCCATCTATAGAAGAAATTTCTAAAGAATTAGGAGTAGAAAAAGAAGATATTGCATTTAGTTTAGATGCAATACAAGATCCTGTTTCACTTCAAGAACCTGTATACAATGACGGTACAGACAATATCTATATAATGGATCAAGTAAGTGATCAAAAAAATACAGACGAAGCATGGATTGAAAATCTAACAATTTTACAGGCTATGAAAAAATTAAATAATAAAGAAAAAGAAATAATAAGAAGGAGATTTTTTGATGGAAGAACACAAATGGAAGTAGCTTCTGAAATTGGAATTTCACAAGCACAGGTTTCTAGGTTAGAAAAAAGTGCAATTAAGCACATTAAAAGGTTATATATTTAAAAAGATGCCCTCTATTGATAGAAGGCATCTTCTATTCATTAAATAATGCTTTTATTTCTTCATTATCTTTTAGTCTTTGGCTTAAATAATGATATGCTCTTTTATCTTGATTCATGGCAATTTTAGCTATCTCTATATTATCTCTTAATCTAAAACTAGCATATTTTATAATCAGTCCCTTATTAGAAACAGCAGCTCTTACCACTTCTTCATCATCTCTTAAATCTTCACTTGCATAATACAGAGTTTGTCCATATTTTTTTATGCTTTCTAGCATAACATCTTTATCATCTTTTAATCTATCAGAAGCATAGCAAGCTGTCCATGGAGCTGTTTTAATAGCAAGAAGAAGAATTTCTTTATCTTTTTTTAGTCTATCACTTACAAATTCCAATGCTTCACCATCATTTTCTAAGGCTTTTTTTACGACCTCTTCATCATCTTGTAGTCTCTCTGATGCAAACTCCAGAAGTTTCCCTTTTGATGAAACTGCATTTAAGACATATTCTTTATTATCGCTGTTTGCTTTCATTTTAGTAACTTCAGGCTCTTCCAATTTTATACTTCCTTCCTTAACTATATAACTCTTTATAAATTCTATAATCTCTTAAAATTTTCCTTACATAATTATTTGTTTCTGTAAAAGGTACATTTTCCATATTTGAACCATCAGCAAGTAGTGTCCCATCATTTACCCAGTTATCTACATTACCGCTTCCTGCATTATATGCAGCTACTGCTAAATTAATATTATCATACTTTTCTACTAAATAAGAAATATATTTCGTTCCTAAATTTATATTAATATTAGGATCAAATATATTTTCTTCATTTACACTTATATCAATCTTACTGCCTATTTCTTTAGCTGTTGCAGGCATTAATTGCATAAGACCTTTTGCACCTTTGTTTGATATAGAATTTTCGTCAAAATTACTTTCTGCTTTTATAATAGCAAAAATTAAATTTTTATCAACATCATATTGTTTAGAATACTTGTCAACATATTCCATATAATCTGTTTTATATATTTTAATTAATATCTTATTCTTCAAATCAAGTTTATTAAAAGCCAAAAAAACAATTAAAAGTATTATAATTAAAATGCTTAATTTCTTCAATTTCTTCCCTTTCTAATTTACTTACAGTCATACCAAGTTGTTGCCTCTGAAATTTCTGCAATTAAAGGCACTTTTAGTACAGCTGCATTTTCCATTCCTTGTTCTAAAATCCTTTTTACCTGTTCTTTTTCCTCTTCTAAAGTTTCTATTAACATTTCATCATGTACTTGTAAAACTATTTTAGATTTCAAATTTTGTCTTTTTAATTCTTTGTAAACATTTATCATAGCTATTTTCATTATATCTGCTGCGGTTCCTTGAATAGGAGTATTCATTGCAGCTCTTTTTCCAAATTCTCTTATCATGTAATTACTAGAAGATAGTTCTTTAATATATCTTCTTCTACCAAACATAGTTGAAACATAGCCTTTTTCTTTAGCCATTTCTACTATACTATCCATATAACTTTTAATACCCGAATATTCTTCTAAGTATTGATCTATATAAGCTTTAGCTGCTTTTTTGCTTATACCGAAGTTGTTCAGATAATCCAAAATCACTTATTCCATATACTATTCCAAAATTAACTGCTTTTGCCCTACTTCTTTCTTCTTTAGTAACCTCTTCTATAGGCTTGTGTAATACTTTAGCAGCTGCCTCTTTATGAATATCCTCCCCTTTTTGGAAAGCATCTATCATTTGTTTATCTTCTGCCATTGTAGCTAAAACTCTTAGTTCAATTTGTGAATAGTCTGCATCTAAATAAACTTTTCCACTATCTGGTACAAAAGCTTTTCTAATTTCTTTCCCAAGTTCTGCTCTTGTAGGTATATTTTGTAAATTAGGTTCTGTAGAACTAATCCTACCTGTTGCAGTAATTGTTTGATGGAAAAATGAATGTATTCTTTTTGTTAAAGGATTTATACATGGAATTAAACCATCAACATAAGTAGAATTAAGTTTAGCAAGTTGTCTATATTCTAATATTTTACCTATAATAGGAGATTCATCTCTTATTTTTTCCAAAACATCTTCAGCTGTTGAATATCCACTTTTAGTTTTCTTTTTACAGGTAAGTTTCATTTTTTCAAAGAGCACATCACCTAATTGTTTTGGTGAATTAATATTAAACTCTTCTCCCGCTATTTCATAAATTTCATTAGTTAAATCATTTAGCCTTATTTTTAAAGTTTTACCGAATTGAATTAAAGTTTCTTCTTCAACATGTATACCATTCCATTGCATATCTGCTAAAACTTCTACTGTAGGCATATCTATTTCATTAAATAATTTTAAACTATCTATTTCATCAAGTTTTTGAGTAAGCGCTTTACTTAGCTTAAAAATACAAAAAGCATAAAATGATGTTTTATATAAATCTGCATCTACTTCTATTTCATTTGTAGTATCAAATAAATTTAATTGTTTAGAATTATCAACACTTGCTCCATTTTTTTCTAAGTAATCATTTACACTAAGATTAAGATAATCTTCTATGATATTATCAATAGGATATTTTCCAATTGTTGGATCTAATATATAGCTTGCAACTTTAGCATCAAACTTTAAGTTACAAACATCTATCCCCATTTGTTTTAATAAAATATAATTATCTCCTAACTCAAATCCATATTTTTCTATATGATTATTTTCAAAAATTTCTTTTAAAAATTTATCAAACTCATTATCTTGTTTCTTTATATAATATACTTCAGCTTTATTGTTATCATATATTGAAATAGATGTTATTTCTTTTTTTATAATTTTATTATCATCTTTGCTCTCTTGCATTCCAAAATAATAATACAATTCATTTTGTTTTAATAAAATTTCTTTTACTTCTTTAATGCTAATTTCTTTATTTATATTAAAATTATCTTCAGTTTTATCAGATGCTTTTTGAGATGTACCTTCTAAGTTAAATCTCTCTATATATTTTTTAAAGTTCCATTCTTTAAAAAGTCTTAAAACTTCAGTTTTATTCCACTCCTCGACTTTTAAATCTTCTAAAGTATCATCTAAAGGAACTTCTGTATCAATTGTACCAAGTGTTTTTGATAAAAAAGCTTGGTCTTTATTTTCTATTAAACGTTCCCTTTGTTTTCCTTTTATATCATCTTTATTTGCTTCTATTTGTTCATATAAATTCTCTACTGAACCAAATTTTTTTATTAAATCAATTGCAGTCTTAGGACCAATACCTGGTACTCCAGGTATGTTATCAGATGTATCTCCTTGTAAGCCCTTAACATCTATTAATAAAGAAGGCTCTAATCCATATTCTTCAAGTATTTTTTCTTTTGTATAATCATCTGTTTCTGTTTTTCCTTGTTTTGTTCTTGGTATTCTAACAGTTGTTTTATCAGTTACTAATTGGAAAGTATCTCTATCTCCTGAAAGTATTATAACACTTAGTTTTTGTTTTTCCCCATATCTTGCAAGAGTACCTAAAACATCATCTCCCTCAAATCCTTCTTTTTCTACTATATCTATATTCATAGCTTTTAAAACTTCTTTTATCATAGGCATTTGTGTTTTAAGCTCATCAGGCATTTCATGACGATTAGCCTTATACTGTTCATACATTTCATGTCTTTTTGTTTTTGCCTTTAAATCAAAAGATACAGCCATATAATCTGGTTTTAGCTCTTCTATATTTTTAAATAATATTGCAAGAAAGCCATATACAGCATTTGTATATGTTCCATCTTTTGCCTTTAACATTTTACTTCCCATTATTCCATAAAATGCCCTATTCATGATAGAATTTCCATCTATTAATAAAAGCTTTTTTGTTTCCATGAATATTTCCTCCATATTAAACTTTTTCTTCTAAAACTAAAAATCTTCCAATATAGCGTTTATTCCAAGTATTTTCATCAATGTTATAATCATTTGCGTTGTCTTTTGGAATAACATAAGCTTCTTTTTCTTCTGTATCTATTATATCATCTGGTAAATAAAATTTATATTTTCCAAATGATGTTACTCTATCAAATATAGTATCTTCTCTGTATTTTACAGTAGAATAAAATTCACTCGGATCTTTTTTAGTATAAAATAATACATATATGTATGGTTCTTTAAATGAATAGTCAAAATAAATTGTATCTACATCTAATGCATCTACATATTTTATAACATCTTCGATTCCACTATTGAATGTATTGTAATTACTCCAGTTAGTCATATAATACTCTATTTCAAAATCCACAAATAAAGCTAAATAGCATACTCCAAGTATAAGAGATGTTATAATAAATTTAGTTGTTATAAAATCTATTCCTAAAATAGTATAATAAATTATTGGAACTATTATTATATTTATTCTATTTATATTTGGTGTATATAAAGGAATTATTAGCATTGCTGCAATAAACCATATTCCAAATATTTTATTTATGTTTTCCTTTGATTTTAAGCTACAAATAATTCCTATAATTGTAAATGGTAAGGATATTATATAAGTTAATCCATATATTTTATATGAATTCCAATTTAATCCATCTGTTCCTTTTCCTAGTATCTTCATTGTTTCTATGAAATTTTTAAAATAATCTATAAGAGAAAATGAAACTAATCCTGTGTCTCTTGTCATGTCAAATCTTGGTATTGTAATTATTCCGATTTATTTGTGGTAAATCAAAGAAGTTTATAATTAAGCATGCTATCATTGGAAAAGATATTACAAATATTATTCCCAAAATTGCTATGCTTTGTTTTATTGTTATTATTTTTTTGCTTATAAATACAATTAATAATATTATAACAAATATTGGTAAAAAGAAGTATGCTGTTCCATAAGAATATGCTGATATTCCGAAGTATTCCAGCTCCAAAATACATATATTTTATCTTTTTATTTTCCATATATAAACTTATTAAATATATTGCCCATAAAATAAGTTCTGGAAACAAATTAGATTCTAAGCCCCATCTACTTTTCATTATATGCCATGGACATATTGTAAAAAATATTAAGCCTATTATAGTTAGTTTATCAGATTTAGTTTTCTTTAATAATTTATACATAACAAATAAAGAAATACAGCCTGCTATTGCCATAGGTAATCTTATAGATAGTGTATTTAGTCCAAATAGTTTTACAAATGGAATTAATATGTATGTATATAAAGCATTTTGACCGCTTCCCCATGCTTTTAAAAATACAGGCAAGAAGTTTCCATTCCTATCTATTCCATAAGTTCCAATTGCATATGCTTCATATCCACTAGATGTTTCATCAACATTTAAGGCATTGGGATAATTTTGTATATTTATTAATCTTACAGCAAAGCCCAATACGAAGAAGACAAAAACTATTTTTTTATATTTTTTGTCTTCTTTTTTTACAATTAATGCACTTACTACTAAAATTATTGCTGCTACTAAAATATTATAAATCATCTTTTCTCCTTATATAAATTGAAGCTTTTATTCATATATGTCAAATATTGCTATTTCACCTGTTTTTCTCATATTTTCCTTTACAAAATTTCTTACTTCTTCAGGGTTTTGCCAATTTCTTGATATGCCGTTCTTTCTTATAAGTACTATTTTATCATTTTCTTTTTTTAGGTTTTCTATTTGTCCTTGTTCTCCTTTTGAGCCAAAATTTCCAACATTGAATAAATCATAATTTTTATTATATCTATTTATTGGAATCATATACAATGCTGCATTTGCATCTAATATATATACATTTTTTTCTTGTGCTAATACAAATTCATCTATTTCTTTTATTACATTTATTGATTCTTCATCTATTGGTAAGTATTTAAAATGTTCTATTTCAAAATTTATATTTTCATTTTTTAAATCTCTTATACTATAGCCTAAAATTATAAACACAATTATAAACATGAAACAAAGCAAAAAATTGCCTACAAACATTTCTTGTTTTTTAGGTATTTTTATTTTGTCATGAATTAAATTTAGTAAATATGCTATTGAAATTATTGATACAACTATTCCTAACATAAAATGTTCTACATCTGATATTGGATATACAAAAACAAGTGTAATTATACTATAAACAAATAATATTAAAGCTTGTCTTTCTTGTTTTTTTATATATAATATCATTAAGCTTATAGTAGATATTATAGGTACTATACTTAAAAATCTAATTACAAGATCTTTATTTTTAATTAGCTTTAAATAAGATATTTTATTTGTAAATGTACTTACTCCTAAAATACAATAATCTATGTAATCTTGAAAACAGCCTAAACTAAGTAATGTTATTATAAATATTGTACCTACAATTAATACCCCAGCTGTTCTAATTAATGCTTTTTTTACAAATAATTTAAAATCTTCTAAGTTTCTTACTTCTAGTATCTTATACCCTATTGTTGCTACAGCAATTACTAATCCCATCGTTTGTTTTAAAGTAATTGTTATTCCTGCAAGTATTCCTATAACTAAATCCTTTTTCCAAGAATCTTTATCTTTTTCTATATCTAAATATATAATTATAAGTGTTACAAATAAGCATGCAAAATTATAGTCAAATGTAAAATGTTCTCTCATTATGTATGCTATACATATTAATGCTAAATATTTTATATAATCTTTTATTTTTAATTTACACATTATTTTATAAATTAAAAATAAAAAAATTGTATCTAAAATTATCGCAAGTATTCTTGTAACTAGCATTTCTTGTCCAAATATTTTCAAAAATATTGCAAATATAAAGGGTAACAAAGGTCCTGTTATAAGACTTATGTCCTTATAGGGGATTAATCCATTTGCCATACATCTTGCAGTATTAAAATTCCATATTTCATCTAAATTTGTTACCTTTTTAGTCATAAATTGGCTTAATATAAATATTAATAACGTAATAAAAATACAAATTTCTTTTTTATTTATTTTTTTCATATTTGTACTTCTTTCATTTCTATTTTAGTGTATTAAATTTGCTATAACTCCAAAAGATAAAAGCATCATTATTATACTTGCAATAAATACACCAGCTACAACAGCTAGGAATGTTTTCTTTTTATCCATATCTAGAACTGCTGCTATAAGTGAACCTGTCCATGCTCCTGTTCCTGGAAGAGGTACTCCTACAAAAAGTACTATTCCTAAATAACCATATTTTTCTATTTGTCCTTTGTGTTTTTCTACTTTTGCATCTAACCAGCTAGCAATTTTACAAAAATGTTTACTTTTTCTCATCCAATTTAGTACCTTTTTTATTAATAATAATATAAAAGGTACTGGAAGTAAATTTCCTATTATACTAATTATATAACTTGGTACTGGGTCTAATCCTAAAAGTGCCGCTGCAATTAGCCCTCCCCTTAGTTCTAGTATTGGTAATAATGATATTATAAATACTGCTAATCCTTTTCCTAAAGTCATTGAAGTAAGCCCTCCAAAAGCCCCTAAAATTACATTTACCAATTTTTCACTCATTGTTTTTACTCCTAACTAATTTATTGTTTTACTTAAATTTTTATATCATATTTTATATTAAATGTCCATAGAAAAATAAAGAAAAGAATAAAACAATTTAGCGGTTGTTACAGTTCACAGCAAAAAAATAAGAAAAATTGAAAATTCTTCTTATTTTTTTAAATATTTATATTTTGTTATTTAATTAAACTTCATCAACATATAGTTCATCTACTACTGCTACAACTGTGTATTTCTTTAATTTTTGTATGTTTTTTATTTTTTCTAAATTGCTATATTCTAAAATTTGCTCTTTTGCTTTTTCCTTTGTTTCTTCAAGTAAATTTTCTTCACTCTTCTTTAAGTATTTAAATTCTATTAATATGGAATAATAGTCTT
>CAZUHD010000053.1:0-12316 GCA_964620415.1 uncultured Clostridium sp. | reverse complement strand
TAGTTGTAACTACTTCATATTTTCCCAATCTTTCTGCTAGTTCTCCTCCTAGCATACCATCTGCACCTATTAATAGAACTTTTTTCATTTTTTAGTTTTCCTTTCATATGAAAAGTACTTATTTTACTTGTTTTTAATTTATCAAAAACAATATTTATTTTCTTTTGTTTTTTTGAAATTGTTTCATAACTTGTCATATTGAAAAAAAGATTACTATGAACCATAGTATTATTAAAATTACAAATAATAATTTTCTTTTCATATTTTACTTAAATTTATCTTATCTCGTAATTGAGTACTACTTGTAGTTGTTGTATATGGAAAATATATAATTTCTACACCTTTATCTTTAAAATAACTTTCATATTTTGCAAATCTTTCACTTCCTTTATAATCGCTTCCTACAAATAAATAATCGTAATGGTATTTACTCCAAGCATCGCTATCTTCCTTTTCTGATTGAACTACTTTATCTACATATTTAATACTTTTTAATATTTGCACTCTTTCTTCAAAGGGTATAAATGTTTCTTTTCCCTTCCAACTTCCATTTTCATGAACTCCTACAATTAAATAATCACAATACTGCTTCGCTCTTTTTAAGAGATTCAAATGTCCAATATGAAACAGATCAAAAGTTCCACTTAAATAGCCAATTTTAGTTTGAGGTATATTACTTTGTCTTTTTGAATCTAATTTATATTTATAACTATCTTGACCAAATTCTAATGGATTCTTTTTATATCTATCTATTACATCTTCGTATGTTTCTTTATAACTAGGTATATATAATAATTCTCTATCAAACATTTTGTTCAATATTTCTTTAGGAAGATCACTTAATAGTTTTAACGAATTTTCATTACCATAAAATCGTGTACCCTTTAAAGCTCCTGGTGCAACATCTAAAATTCTATTTTGGGTTTGTTTTTCACTTAATTCTATATTTATGTTCTCTATAAAGCTATGTAATGCTGATTTTGTTGCTCCATATACTGAAAATAAAGGAGAAGCAACTATTCCAGCTATACTACTAATTACACCACAATAAAAATCTTTGTTAGAACATATTTTTTCGTAATAATATTTTATTATATTTAATACTGAAACCTCATTGACTTTTATCATACAATTTAGTTCTGATGTAGTAATATCTTCAAAAGGAGCTATTCTTCCAAATCCGCAGGTTATCAAAAGAGTATTAATATCATTACATTCTTTCAAAAAATCATATTCGCAATTAACTAAGTTAGTTTGAATATATTTTGTTTTTTTTCTAAAATTTGATTTCATATTTTGAGGTATATCCTCAATTGATAATCCATTTTTACCAACCATATATATTTTTTCATAATTCATATTTAAAAGTTCTAAAACCATTGCTAATCCAATTCCACTATTTCCACCTACGACTAATGCTTTACTCATTTTCTTCCTCCAAATTATTTTTTATTTTTTCATAGCCTATATACTTTATATTTAATGTTTTCTCTAAAATTTTTGAAATTCTATATTTATTACATAATTTTATAAAGCCTAAAGGGATAAAGAAACTACATAAAAAGCATATTACCATTATACAAATATCTGAACCAATGTTATTGGGAAATACTTTATACAAAAGCGTTCCTAACATAGCACAAAAGAATGGTTGATGTAATAAATATATATTATAAGAGTTCCTTCCCAAATAAATCAATAATTTACTCTTACACTTTTTTGATATTTTTAAAATAATTATAATTAGGCTTGGTACTATAATCACAACATCAATCATTTTATATAAAACTTTTAGCCAATAAACATCTACGGGTTCTAAACATAATATATATGCACGAACTAAGGATAGTACAGCTCCTGTTGTTAAAAATATTTTTGTAGATTTATTACCAGTACTATGTTTTTCTAAATCTATACAATTATCTATGTTAGCTCCTATACAAAAATAGATACTTCCCCATATAAACAATCTTATAAATGTATTGTTTATACTGCATAAGCAATAAATACTGCAAAGAATACTTATATTAATAATATTAATTTTTTTACCATTTTTTAATTTTATAAATATTATGTAATAAAGTAATTCTATAAAGAATAAAATTTCTATATACCATAAATGAAATGCATAAGGATTTTCAGCTTTTATAGTTTTTATTATATATTCTTCCCCCCTATAAGTTCTTGACCTGTTCCTTGAAACATATTGTGAACTAATGGAAACATATCTGCAATATACATAATTAAATATATAATTATATTATAAAATATCCATGGTATTAACATTTTTTTTACTTTATTGGTTATATATTTACTTTTGTTTTTATTTATATATTTTTTTGTTAAATATCCTGATAAGAAAAAAAACAAAGGCATATGGAAAATATAAATCCATTGATATATAAAATTAATTAAAATATTATTTTCTCTCATTATATCTCTTGGCAGATGCCCTATTACAACCAAAATAATAGCAATTCCTTTTGCTACATCTATAAAATCTATTCTTTTTTTCATGTTAATTTCTCCAATATTTATTTTAATTTTTCCCTTATAATACCAACTATTTCTTTTGCAGAATTATTACTTTGGCTTAAACCAATATTTTTATAAAATTTTTTACATTTTTCAATATAATCTTTATAATTAAATTCTTTTATATTCTCAAATAACTCTTCTTGATTTTGGGCAAACTTAAATGGTAATTTATCTAATTCAAATGAAAACGATCTGTCATTTTCAATATATTCTTTTAAATCATTTGCATATAAAAATACTTTTTTATTAGCCATTGAAAAGTCAAACATTACACTTGAAAAATCTGTTATCACAATATCAGATATAGCTAATAATTCCTGCATATCTGGATATAAGCTAACATTAACAACATCTTCTAAATTATTTTTATCATTAAAATGTTCTGCAATATTAGGATGTAATCGAATACACAAAATAAAATCATCAGAAAATTTATTCTTACATACTTCACAACACTTTTTATAGTCAAATATGAAAACTCTTTCATTAAAATCTTTCCTAAAAGTTGGAGCATATAAGATAATTTTCTTATACATGTCTATATGATAAGATTTATATATTTTTTCTTTCAAGTCTATATTTTGATTTAAAATTATATCTTGACGAGGTAATCCTTTACTGTATATTTCCCCTTTATAACAAAATTTTTCCCTATATAATTTTTCCATATAGTTATTATTAGTAAGCATTAAATTTGTAATTTTTGCATCATTTTTTGTTTCCTTTAAATAGTTTTTGTCTAATTTATCTTCCACTTCTCCTTCAACTTTTTTTAATCCTAAAGGTGCGTGCCATGTTTGAATGTAAAATTGAGATTCTTTTTTCTTTACTCCTTTATAATTTCTAACATTATCGATCCAAATTTTTGCAGTGGCTAATTCATAATAAGACTTTAAAGAACCATATTTTACTTTTTTTATTTCCTTTGACATTTCAGTATTCAAATCTGTTACCAACCATATTATTTTACAATCTATCTTTTCCTTAATCAATTCTAAAGCAATATACTTAGGATTACACCCAAAACCTTTACCATTAAAATTATCAATAACAATTTTTTTATTATCAATTTTAAATATTGGTAAATCAAATAAAACTTCTAATATTTTATATTTAAATTTTTTTAATACATTTTTTAAAGTTTCCATTATATTTATTTCCTTTTAATAACTGTTTTTAATTTTATAGTTACCCTATCGTATAATTCCTTAATTACTTGATTCTTAGCGTTACGACAATAAATATATGTTAAAAGAATATATACAGCTGCTCCTATTAGCGCTTCCAATATCAAATTAATTATGGAAACACCCAAATTAGCATCTAAAACTTTTATTATCATGAACATTATCATTCCAAAAAAAGCAAAAGGAATTGAATTTTTTATATATTCAAAAATATTTAAATCCTTTCTTACAGACCATGCTTGATAGCTACATAAAACTATTTCTGCTATTACTGTTCCTATTGTTGCACCTACTGCTCCATATTTTTTAATAAGTAAAGAGTTCATAATAAAATTAGATAGGGCTCCTAATACTAATGAAACTGTATATTCTTTATCCATCTCCTTTGGAATTAAATATTGAGTCCTTAAAACATTTCCGAAAACTGAAAATATTATAACTGGTGACATATACATTATAATTTTTCCACATTCTTCAAAATTATTGCCCCAAAATATTACTGAAAACACCTTTGCAATTGCTGCTAATCCAAATGAAGAAGCAAATCCGAAAAAAGGAAACACATATCATTGTTACATAAATATATCTTTTAATTTCTTTTTCTTTATTTTTTACAAACAAATTAGCACTTCTAGGTAACATTACGGTTCCAATTGCAGTTATTATAGCTTTAGGTATACTTATTATTTTTTCTGAATTTTCATAAAAGCCTGCTTGAGTCATTGTACTCAACTTTCCTATCATAATTTTATCCATATATGAAAAAATACTTGTAGCCAATACAGGAATAAATAAAATAATTATAGGTTTTATATGGATAAGCACATCTGCTTTACTAATTTTTACAAATTTTGTTTCCTTAAATACATTTGGCCATAATAAAATTTGACCAACCACCATACTACTTGCCATAATAAGTGTATAAATCCAGAGATCTTTGTCACTTTTTACAAATAATAATATTAAAATTAATGAAATTACTTTTACCAATGTATTACGTAAAACCGTTATTTTAAAGTTTTCTTTTCCATAAAAATACCAAGTAATGTCTAACAAATTAGATATTATATATAAACCTTGAATTATACTTATCATCAAATGTTCTTTTACAAATAATGTACAGTATATAACATATGCAATTATTGTTAATGTTCCTAAACAAAACTGTATAAAATATATTGACCAAAAAGCTTTACTTGTTTTTTCTGAATCATCTCTTACTTTAGCTATAGTTCTATTACCATAATTGTTTATTCCTAATATAGCAAATATCATAAAGTAAAATACAATTGAATATGTATAAGAGTATATTCCTATTTGTTCAGCACCTAATACCCTTGCCAGGTACGGTGAAGTTATTAAAGGAACTATTATAATTAATACTTGATATATAATGTTATATAATAAATTTTTTCCTATTTTACTCATGTTCCTTTTTGTTTCCTTTTATTATTTGACTATAAAAAGTTCTTCCATTATCAATATAATCCAATTTATAATTTAATTTATGAAATGAAGATAATCTCTTTATTTGATTATATCTATCTACATCATAATTCTGATTTAGTTCCTTTACAAAAATATGAGGTCCCACATTATCAAAGACTTTAACTTCCGTCCAATCTTCTGGATAATAGTGTGTTGACATCTTAAAGAACAAATGCATAAAATAATAATGATCCATAACTTTATGTTCTTTCCAGTATTCCATTATTAATTTTTGTGTCATTAATAAAATTTTGTTGTTAGCAATAGATGATATTAACCAATTCGAAGCAACAATATTAGGATTATTCAATTCCTGATATACAAACATTTTTGAATTTTCCATTATTTGACACATTTGATTATCTGTACAAAATACTGTTGAATCAATCCAGATTCCTCCATACTTTATTAAAACCTGTAAGCGAATAATGTCTGAAAAGTGTGCAGCAGTAATGATACCTTTTTTATGTTTTTCCATAATATAATCTGGAATATTAATATAATCATTTAAATTTTCATATGTTAATATATTGATTTTATATCCTTTCATATTTTCTTTTAAAGAGTTATAACAAGCTTTTACCAAATCAGGAGCTTTGTCAAAGCCCTGTAACCAACACCACCATATTATCTTTGAGAATTTACCTTCTTTAATACTTTTGTTTTCTTCAAATACTTTGTTCATAAAAGAAGAGTTCTTTTTGTATAATTTTCGATATACTTTATCTTGACATTGTAAATCTAATATATATTTATTACGTATATTTTGAAAAGGTATACGTCTTAAAATCATATGTTTTATAGAAGGTATAAATGTTTTATTTTTTATTATCAATTTTAATTTATCCGAATATCTTTTATTCATTTTGTTTCTTAAGCTCCTTTACATTTTCAAAAAGTGAAAATAATATTAAGTAAAAAATCCACATAAATATATGGTAAAAAGAAACATTGTCCGTAAACCAACACAAAACTTGGAATATCATACATAAAAAATATATTACTGCTGATTCTTTATTTACATTTTTAAGTATTTTGTTAGAAACAACTTTCAGGTAATAATACAAATAAATAAAGAAACCAATAAATCCTAAATCTATATAGTATTTTAAAACATCATTATGCAATCCTGTAGTTTGAGTTAATCCGTTAATTTCCATATTACTCCAATTGTTATCTAGCCATTTAGTAGTATATCCTAGCCCTTTTCCCATATAAAATGGCGAAAAAGTATACTCCTCTTCTATTGCTAGCCAAAATTCTGTACGTGCCATAGTATTAATATTAAATTTATCTAAATATTTAAATAATATTTCACTTCTTATTAAATAAACATATGAAAAAATAATTAATATAAATATAATGGTTATTACATTTATACATTTTTTTATATGTTTTCTCTTATTTAAGAATACGTATAATCCAATAACTATAAGTAAGCTTAAAATTACAATTCTTTTCATACCTAAAATCATAGCTGTTAAACTTAAAACAATATTAATTTTCCCTTTTTTAGGAAGAATCATTTTATGCTTATAAAGATATAAATAATATATAAAAAACAATCCAAAAGTTGGAATTAATTCACTCATTTCAAGTACAGAACCATTATATGTTGAATCAAAAAGCATACTATAAAATTGAGTAAATCCATCTGTAGCAAAAGCTACTATTACACTTGTAAAAAATCCAGCCATATAAGCAAAAAAAGCTATATCAATTGCATCTTTTCTAAAATATGTATACATTAACAATGCCTGGATGATTTCTAATACTAAATAAGCTAAATTACTTATAATTCTAAAGTAAAAATCACTATAACCAGTTGGCTTTATAAAATTAATAAACATAGAATACATTACAAAAAATATCATCGGAACAACAAAATAGTACAATATTTTTTTATTAACTTTTGAAATATAAAATTTCATCTTATTCTCGTATATAATCGCTATAAATAATATAAAACAGCAAATAATACTATAAATATATTTATCCCAATATGTTACATTAAAAATTCCCTGCCTACTTGTAGAAATTGCTCTATATATTAAACATATTACGGCTATTTTCATGATCATTCTGATTTGTTTTTGTTTTCTACTTGTTTCCATATTTTATTCCTTTATAAATTCAATTTTATAAGAAGATATAAAAAGATATTTATGTTATACTTCTGTAGCATAGCAATAATTCTTTTTTTTATAGGTAATTTATTAATAGAATATTCACTTAGTACTTTTTTACTAATCTCATCATTATTTATTATCTTAATATTTCTTAAAATAGTTTTTATTTTTTGCTTAGATAACACTTCTTGTATTGCACATAATCTCATATTTGCAATAAAAATTCTTTGTATTCTTTCTATTAATACTGCTTTGTTTGGCATGTCGTTGACTAATTCTAGTTGTTTTTTATATAAGATTTTAACCATTTCAAATCTATTACTTTGATATTTCATACTTAAAGATTGTTGATTTTTTCGATAGTAATATCCCATATATGGTATAACTACAGCTTTTTTTATGTGAACTAATAGTTCTATCTGAAATATTGCATCTTCTGAAATATATACTCTTTCCGAATGAAATCTTATATTATGTTCTTTTAAAACACCATTTTTATACAAAGCTTTCCAAACAGATACTCCAATAACTTCATCTTGTTTATAATTTGGTGGTGCCGATATTATATTTGGTAATAATTCATTCACTACTTCTTCATCACAATATTCCCTTTCGACAACATTTTTCTTTTGAATTTTTATTTCTTTTCCAGCATTATTAACTCTAAAAAAGTCACTTGAATAAACAACTTCAGCATTATATTTTTCTGCTATGTTATACAATTTTTCATACATATCTTTTTTTATATAATCATCAGAGTCGACAAATCCTATATATTTCCCTTTAGAAATTTCCATTCCTAAATTTCTAGTTAACCCTAATCCTTCATTTTGCTTATGTATAACTTTTACTCTTGAATCTTTTTTTGAGTATTCATCACATATTTCTCCGCAATTATCTGGAGAATTATCATCAATTAATATTATTTCTATCTCTTTTAAAGTTTGATTAATAATTGAATCCAAACATTGCTTTAAATATTTCTCAACTTTATAGACTGGAACTATAACACTAACCTTATATTCCATTATTCTCCTCCTTTCATTGTGTTTTTTGCAGATAATTTATTTAATTACTCATATACCTTTTTCACCTGCAAGCAAAAATTTTTCCTTCTTTAATTATTCTTCTATATTCATTAATTTTATTATGGTTTAACTCTTTTAAAATTCTTTTAAGTTTTGCTTATCATTAGATTTCAACATAATTGCTGCGTTTCCAACATTATCATCTACTATGACAGGTATAAAATCTTATTAATAATTTCCATATTTTGGATATTATTTAACCTTTCCCCTTATATTTTTTATTTATAAGAAATAATCTTCTTCACATACAATCGGCTATTTTACCTTTCTTTTATTACTTTAGCTGGTACCCCCCCCTATTAGTAAATTTTTACCAAATTTTTTATTAACAACTGAATTAGTAGCAACAACACTACCATCTCCTACTTCAGAGCCATCCAAAAAAACTGCTCCTGCACCAATCCAACAATTATTTCCTATTTTTATTCCTTCATGTGTTACACCTTGCTCTTTTATCAATTTTTTTAAATCCTTATAATTATGATTTTCTGAATGAAATCTAATATACTGACCAGCAATAACATCATTTCCTATTTCTATTCCACCTGCAGCTCCAAAGAAACAATCGTTGCCAAATGATGTCCTATCCCCTATCTTAATTCCTTTACCGATTTCTTGGAGATTCCCAGTACATTCAATTTTTGTATTTTCTCCTATTACAACATTTTTGCCAATATCAACACCTTCTATTGACAGTGCATCTATTTTCACATTGTCATGTATTTTTGTTTTTCCACCTATTTTTAGATTCCTTTTTGAAATTAACTTAACTCTTTTTCCAATAAAAGTACTCGGTGAAATATTTTTTGAAAGTATTGATTTCATAGTCCCTCTAATCTTCATCCAACCATATTTCCAACAAATTCTACAAATATATGTAAATTCAATTCTATTATCAATTTCAAAATCATCTTTCCCAGCAATTTTTGCTATTTTATTAATTAATCTCATTTTTCATTTCCTCATATACATTGTCCATCTGTGAACAAAAATCTTTCCATTCCTTAATATTAATTTGCTCTTTAACTATTCGTCTATATTCATTAACTTTATTATGGTTTAACTCTTTTAAAATTTCTTTTAACATTTGTTTATCATTAGCTTTTACTATAATTCCTGCGTTTTCAACGACATCTTTAGCTCCAACATTATCACTTACTATTACAGGTACTCCATAACTTAAAGCTTCTAATACGGTAAAACCAAAAGTTTCATACCATATACTTGGTGCTATTAATATGTCAGTTCTTGAAAATATTGCTGGTAGATCATTTTGAGAAAATCCATTTTCATAAATATTCATATACTCTGATTTTTCTGTAACATTTCCATATACATTCAATTCAAAATCATAATTAACTTTCTTATATATTTCGTCTAATACTTCTTTTAAAATATAAAAACCTTTATATGGTTTGGTCGATGCTAGAAATGTAAATCTAATTTTATTACTTTCTATTTTTTTATTATTTCTGTTATCTTTTATTTCTTTATGGCTTATTGGAATTACCTTATATTCTTTTGGTTTTATATATTTTAAATAAATTTCTTTTGTTAAATTAGAATTAAAGTGTATAATGTCTATATTTTCTAACATATTAGTGTAATATTTTCTTAATTTTTGATATTCTTTTTTCTTGCCTTCTAATTCTTTTTTATTTTCCATAAAATTTGGTTGTTTTTCATTAAGAAATGACGTTCTATGCTTTTTTCTTAAATATTTTACTATCTTTGAATTTTTTATTTTTCTATATACTTTTGATTGCATTAATTTTATTTTATTTATAGATAAAGCCATATAATTGCATCTTACACATTCTTTGCAATTATAATCATTGTCACATACTTTGCCAAATCTATATAATGTAACTTTTGGACATATTCCAAAATAATCATGCGTAGTAAAAATTGTTCTTATTCTCATTGCATTTGCAACATCAATAAATTCTTTATGCAATCCCATCAATGTATGTATATGTATAACATCTGGCTTGATCTCATTTAAGAAATTATAGTATTCTGTACTATCACATTTTTTTATATATTCATTTATTTCTTTGATTCCCTCATCTAGTGATATGGGCAAAGGGTTAATAATCTCATAATTCTCAATATTATTAATAGGCTTTTTCTTTTTTATTTTTACTTTTTCAGGTAAAATAAAATTCATTCTTCCTGGATATATTGCAATTACTTCATTTTCCTCTTGCTTTTGTGAAATCATTAAATCATATGCAAACATTGTCATTCCACCAGTTCTGTACGGTGGAAAGCCCAAAAAATAATGTAATATTTTCACTATTATTCTCCTAAAAATGTTTTTTCATAATCATCTACTATCTTTTCCCATGTGTATTCTTTCTTTATTCTTGCTTTAGCTTTTGTACTTAATTCCGCAATTTCTTCTTGTTTTAAATTTTCTGTTTTCTCAATAAGTGTAGCCAAATTATTATCTTCTAAATTCCAATATAATGCTCCATCTTCTGCAACTTCTCTATTAAATCCTACATCATAAAGTAAATTTAAATCAGTTGTAGCAAGAGCTTCTATTAGTGAAGGATTAGTTCCTCCAACTGAATGACCATGAAGATATGCAAAGGCATTTTCACGAATTTTCTTTAGCATTTCTTTTTCGTATACTGTTCCAACAAATTTAATTCTTTTATCGCTTTCGAAATTTGTTTCATTTTTTAATTTTTCATAAAATTTGTTTTGCTCTAAATTTGTAATTATTACTAAATCTTTTTTCGTCTTTGATTTCATAAATTCTGAAATCATTGTTTGGTAATTATTTTCAGGTACAAAACGTCCTACTATTAAATAATAATTTTGTTTTTGTATATCTTTTTCCTTATACCATTTGTTCAACTTTTCATCATTATCTAATAATTTACTTCTTTCTATGTCTGCTCCATAAGCAATAAATTTAGTATTTGGACTATATTTATCATAAGATTCATGTATATATTTTTCTATATTTTTTGAATCACAAATTACTAAATCTGCATTTTTTACCATTAGTTTTTCTGAAAATTTCCAGTATTTTTTTATAGACTTAGACCATTTTGCCCTTAACCACTCATGTCCATCTGGATTTATATATATTTTTATTCCTAACTTTCTTGCCTTTCTTTTATACCACCATAAAAAAGGACCAATCCTACAAGCTAATATATATATTATTGAATTTTGTAACTCTTTTTTCTTAATATATTTAATTGATTTATTTAATGCTTTTAAATCATATATAATTGCTTTAGCTGATCCTATATTTGGAATATCTATATAAAAAAGCCTCGCTTTATTACGTTCAACATCTTTTTCTTCTTTTCCAATGCATGCTATATGATATTTGATATTTTTATTTTTTTTATAAAAAGATAAGTTCTCTACAAAAGTTTCATAACCTCCGTAATTACCCATTCCTTTACTTCCAATTATAAATATATTTTTCATGTTGCAAACTAAATTGCTCCTTCTTTTCTTAATACGATTTTTACTGTTTTTATAAGTATTTTTACATCTGTTTTTAGCGAACTATTTTCTGCATAATAGCTCTCCATTTTTAGCCTATCTTCAAATGCTATGTTACTTCTACCACTTATTTGCCATAATCCTGTTATTCCTGGTTTGCATCTTATAATTTTGTCATAATATATTCCCATATCTTCTTTTTCATTTAGTAAATATGGTCTTGGTCCTACTAAACTCATATCCCCTTTAAAAACATTCCAAAACTGGGGTACTTCATCTATACTTGTCTTACGTAAAAAATTTCCTAGTCTAGTTATTCTAGGATCATGTTTCAATTTATGACTTTCCTCATACTCCTTTCTTGCTTCTTCATTTTCTTCTAAATATTCTTGTAATTTTTTGTCTGCTCCTA
>CAZUHD010000052.1:0-12372 GCA_964620415.1 uncultured Clostridium sp. | reverse complement strand
AGAAAATAAAAAGCATACAAAAATTAAAGAAATACACAGTTGTAGCAGTTGTAGATGAACTATATGTTGATGAAATTTAATTTAATAACAAAATATAAATAAAGTAAAAAACACTTCGAGATTATGAAATGAGAATTAATTTTTTTCATATTGTAAACTGTAACAAAAAGATGGCACAATAGCCATCTTTTATTTATTTTATTATTATTTGATCATCTTTAACATCCACTTTAGCAAGTTTTCCTTTTTGAACAGTACCATCTAATATTGCCTCAGCAATTTTATCTTCTACAATATTTTGTATAGTTCTTCTAAGAGGTCTTGCTCCAAATGCTTTATCTATGCCCTTACTAGAAATCAAGTCTTTTACTTTATCAGAAAACTCAATTTCATATTTTTGTTCTTTAAGTCTTTTTACTACTTCATTTAACATTATATCTATAATTTGATATATTTCTGTATCATTTAGTTTATGGAAAACAATTATTTCATCTATACGGTTAATAAACTCCGGTCTAAGTTCTTTTTTAAGTTCAGCCATAACTTCCTTTTTAATGTCTTCATATTCTTTTTGTTCACTATCACTATTTTCAGAATTAGAAAATCCTAAAAGTTTTTTATCAGTAATTAATCTTGCTCCTATATTTGATGTCATAATTATAACCGTATTTTTAAAGTTTACTGTTCTTCCATTTGAATCTGTTAATCTTCCATCATCTAATATTTGAAGTAACATATTCATTACATCAGGATGAGCTTTTTCAATCTCATCAAATAAAATTACAGAATAAGGTTTTCTTCTTATCTTTTCAGTTAATTGTCCTCCCTCTTCAAAACCTACATATCCTGGAGGAGAGCCTATTAATTTAGATATAGAATGTGGTTCCATATATTCAGACATATCTATTCTTATCATAGCAGTTTCATCACCAAATAAGCTCTCTGCTAAAGCCTTTGAAAGCTCTGTTTTTCCAACACCTGTTGGTCCTAAAAATAAGAATGAACCTATTGGTCTATTTGGATCTTTAAGACCAACTCTACCTCTTCTTATTGCTTTTGAAACAGCTTCTACAGCTTCATTTTGACCTATTACCCTTTTATGAAGACTATTTTCTAAATTACGAAGTCTTTCATTTTCGTCTTCTGTAATTTTTTTAGCTGGAATACCAGTCCATAAAGCAATTACATCAGCAATATCTTCTTCAGTTATAGTTACCATAGTTTTGTTATTTTTATTTTTCCATTTTTCTTCTTCTTTTTTAAATTTTTCTCTAAGAGACTTCTCTTCATCTCTTAGGCTTGCTGCTTTTTCGAACTTTTGACTACGTACTGCTTCTTCTTTATCTTTAGCAATTCTATCAATTTCTTCTTGCATTTGTTTTAAATTATCAGGTTCTGTATAACTTTTAAGTCTTGACTTAGATGAAGCTTCATCTATTAAATCAATAGCCTTATCAGGTAAATATCTATCATTAATATACCTTACAGATAAATTAACAGCTGCTTCAATTGATTCATCAGTTATTTTAACATTATGATGTGCCTCATATTTATCCCTTAATCCCTTTAAAATACTTATAGTATCTTTAATTGTAGGTTCATTAACTGTAACAGGACTAAATCTACGTTCTAAAGCTGTATCTTTTTCTATATATTTTCTATATTCTTCAATAGTTGTAGCACCAACCAATTGTATTTCACCTCTAGCAAGCATTGGTTTTAAAATATTTGCCGCATCTATTGCCCCTTCTGCTGCACCTGCACCAACTATAGTATGAATTTCATCTATAAATAAAATTACATCTCCTGCTTTTTTAGCTTCACCAAGAGCCTTTTTTATTCTCTCCTCAAAATCACCTCTATATTTTGCACCAGCTACCATTCCAGAAATATCCATACTAACTAATCTTTTATTTTTTAAAATTTCTGGAACATCACCAGAATTTATTTTTTGTGCAAGTCCTTCAACTATAGCAGTTTTACCAACTCCTGGTTCACCAATTAAACAAGGATTGTTTTTTGATCTCCTAGATAAAATTTGCATAACTCTTTCAATTTCATCACTTCTACCAACAACAGGGTCAAGTTTACCCTCTAAAGCTTTTTTAGTTAAATCCTCTCCAAATTGATTAAGAGTTGGTGTTGCATTATAGCTACCTCTTGAATTTTTATTTACAAATTTATCCTGTTCAACATCTTGAGATTCATTTATAACATTTACTATTTCATTATAAAGTTTAGGTAAATCTATACCTAAATCAATTAAAATTCTAACTGCGATACTATCTCCTTCTCTTAAAATTCCCATAAGTAAATGTTCTGTTCCTATATAATCATATCCTAGCTTTTTAGCTTCTATAAAACCATTTTCAATAACTCTCTTACTTCTTGGAGTAAACCCAATAGCTTCATCATTTGTAATTACTTCTTTACCAATCATTTCTATTATTTTGCCTTCAATTTCTTCTGCTGTTATATTTTGATTAGCTAGGACTTTACTTGCAACTCCTGCTCCTTCTTCTAATAAACCATATAAAATATGTTCTGTTCCTATATAGTTATGTCCAAGAGACACAGCTTCTTCTTCGGCACATTCGATTGCTTTTTTAGCCCTTGTAGTAAGTTTATATATCATAAAAATCATCTCCTTTTTTATATTATTTATTATTTACTCATAATTTGTTTTATCATTTCTGCACGTTTTATGTCTCTATCATATCCATCTAAAGTTTGTCCAAAATATTTTTGAAGATTAGCTGGACTTATATAGAAATAAATTTGACTTACTTTTTCATCTGTTAATTCCTTTATAATTCCCATATCTGTACCAAGTTTTACATCTGACATAAGTTCTATTGCTTCTTGCCACTTTAATTTTCTTGCATTTGTTAAAATTCCAAAACATCTATATACCATATCTTCCAATTCAATTAGATTTTTACCTAAAATCTTTCTTGCTTTTCTTTCCTGCTCGATTATTTTATCTGTTATAGCTCTTAAATTATTAATAATAGTATCTTCTGAAATTCCTAAAGTTTGTTTATTAGTAATTTGATACATATCTCCAATTGCTGAATTTTTATAATTTGTAAATACTTCTCCAAAACTTAATCCAAAATTATCTACAGTTTGAGCAATTTTTCTTAAATTACCTGTTTTAATAAGACCTGGTAAATGAACTTTTGTAGTTACTCTTAATCCAGTTCCAACATTTATTGGTGATGAAGTTAAATATCCATATTTTTTACTTTTAGCTATATCAAATAATTTATTAAACTTCTCATCAATTTCTCGTGCAAGATTAAAAGCATTTTCCAACTCCATTCCACTACTAAATACTTGGATTTGTATATGATCTTCCGCATTTAATACAATACATATATTTTCATCATCATTTATAAGTAATGAACAATTGTTATTATCTGCAACATCTTCATCTATTAATTCTTTTTCTATTAATGATTCTTTTGTCAAATCATCCATATCTTTCAATTTTACAAAATTCAAATTATATCCTATAGAAGGTAATTTTGAATTAATTTCTTCTTCAATCTCCTGTATTTCTTTTAAATTCTCTGTTTTAAATTTAAAATTTCTAAAGTTTCTTGAAAAACTAACTTTACTATTTATTACAACATCACTATCTTTGCCTCTACCGCATATACCAATTCATAAAAAATCATCTCCTATTCATTTTCCTCTGATTCATGTTTTTTTATCTCATCCCTAATTTTTGCAGCATCTTCATATCTTTCATCTTTAATTGCCTGTTTCAAGTCATTTTTTAGTTTATCTAATTCTCTTATATTGTTATTTTCTTCTTTTTGTATTTTGTCATCTAAATTTTGTTTTACTGTATTTCCTTCTTTTACTTCACCAAGTCTTCCAATATGGTTAGTAGCTCCTTGCATACTCCTTAATATTGGATCTATTCTTGATTCAAAGTCATCATAGCAGTTACTACATCCAAATCTTCCTGTTTGTAAAAATTCATCCCAAGAAAGTCCACATTTACTGCATTTTACAGTATCTAAAGAATTCATGCTAGGAAGTAAGTTAAATCCTTCCATGTCATTGAAGAAATCTGTTAAGAAACTTGTAAAGTTTATTGGCATATTAAAATGAATATCTCCTAATCCAAGTTTCTCACTACATTCTTCACATAAGAACATTTGCTTTTTTTCTCCATTAATTATTTGAGTATATTTTACGTTTGCATCATTTCTTCCACAATTTTCACATTTCATAATAAATCATTCCCTTTTTAATTTATTTAGGTTTTAAGAAAACCTATAAACTTTTATTTTAATCTGTTAAATTTAAAAGCATATTTTTAAGAATACTAGCTCTTACAGAGTCTCTGTATTCTCTTGGTAAATCAAGTACATTATCACTTGTTGCAACTCTTAAAAGTTTTGCTTCTTTAGCATTTACCAAATTATATGTCAAAAAATCACTTATTAGAATTTCAGCATCACTATTTGAGATTGAATTACCTATGTTATTTATTATATGAAGTAGATAGTCTGATTTAGTATTATTTACCTTCCTTATTGTAATATGACCTCCTCCACCACGTTTGCTTTCTACATAATACCCTTGTGAAGGCTTAAATCTTGTTGCTATTACATAATTTATTTGAGATGGTACGCAATTAAATTTTTGTGCTAAGTCATTTCTTTGTATTTCTATTTCTTCATCTTCATCAAATAGTTCTTTAATAAATTCTTCTATTAAATCCGATATTCTCATAGATTCACCTCTTTTTTTGCTTTTGACTTTCTTTGACTTTCATTGATATTATACTCACATTTGTTTCATTTTTCAACAGCAATTTTTAAAATATTTTAAGCTTTTTTCTTTTGTTTTTTACAAAAAATACATGTTTATCTTTTTGTTTCTCACTTAATCAATCTTTTTCTTTCGTTTTTATTAATTTTTACTTTTACTCTTCCTCATCTATTTCATTTTTTGTAACATTTTGTAATTCCTCTGCTTTTCTTTTCTGCTCTTCTGGTGGTATCCAAGCAAAATAAGATGATATAAATTCACCATATTTTGTACTATCATCTGCAAGTTCAAATTTTTCAGGTTTTCTTTTTTTATCTCCCATTTTTATCAACTCCTTAACTTAAGTTTGTACTATTTTTTTATTTTTATACAAAAAAGATATATAATGAATTTTCCCATTATATATCTTAGGGTCAGTTTTGATGTCATTACACTTTGTGCACAGACATTAAAACAACTCACAAAAACTATTAAAATCATGAACTGTAAATGATGTATCACATACATACTAATTTGGCGTGTGTATTGCTACTCTGGACATTTTTATTTTTCATATATATTTTTCCTATGTCCTATTTCTAAAACTAAAATCACAATTTCTTCATCTTTAATTTCACATATTAATCTGTAATCCCCAATTCGATACCTCCACTCCCCAGACCTATTTTCAGTTAGTCCTTTACCATGTATCCTTGGGTTTTCGCAAATTTCTAGGTTTTTTATAATCCAATTAACAATTAAATCTGCTATTTTTTTATCTAATTTCCTTAGTTGTTTTTTTGCTTTCTCCGTTAATACTACTTTATATTTCATCAGCATCATCTACTTTATTTTCTTGTTCTTCTTTATCCCAATCTTCCATCATTTTTTTTACTTCTTCCATAGTATAAGTTTTAGGATTCTTTTTGTACTCCTCCATTGCCTCATAATAACATTGTAAGTCATATTCATCTTCAATTTTCTCTAGTATTGCATTTCTTATTAAATCAGATAAAGAAACATTATTCATCTTTGCATATGCTTTTATTAATTCTGCATCTTTATCATTTAATCTTACCGAAATAGTCATAAAAATCAGCTCCTTTTATTTTGTTGTAATATATTGTACTACATTGTATTACAAACATCAATATTATTATATTATTTTTTACTTAAAATCGTTATTCTATCCCGCCTTTTTCTCATATTCTTTAATTTAAATACCCGTATAACATTTCTCTTTCATAAGAACCATATGCAAGTATTTGTAATTCATTCTCAAGAGATTGTTTAGTATGAAGAAGATTCATAATTTCCATTTTTTCTTCCATTGTTTACCACTCCTATAAAATGTGAAACTTTTTTGTGATTTTTTATCAGTTTTGTTTCACATCTTTTAATTACTTTGTTTAGTAAAACTTTTATATATTTTAAGAGTATCAATTTTTTAGACTTATCTAACAAATAATATGAATGTTCACTATGTGAATTTGAAATAGCTTTTGTAAAATACTTAGGCATTTATACTGTTTACCAAGAGCCTCCTCCGACCACCGCCAGAGCCTCCTCCTGAGAAGCCTCCGCCTCCGCTACTACTACTTCCATGACTTCTACCTTTTCGCGTTATACGATTTGCAGTCTGCATTGTATTTTTAATGGATCTATTAAAATTATGTATTGTACTTGTACCATAATATGAATGCCAATATGGTTCTCTAAAAGCCATTAATTCAAATTTTCTCATCCATTTGTCAGATATTCCTAATGCGTAAGTATATGGAAGTATATTATAAAAATATTCTGGATTTTCTTCTACAAGAGTTTCTAGTTTTTCTTTTTCAGCTGTTTCTAAAAATTTCTTAAAACCTATTACTTTTCCTAGCATTTTATTACCAAAATCAGTTCTTTTTGGTATTATACTTGCAAATATCGCAATTATAATAATAGATACTATTCCTACCATATTCATTGACATGTAGCCTTTAGCACCCATTACATCTAAAAATACGTAGCCAAACCATGGTAAAAATACAAAAGGAATCAAAATACTAAGTTTTACAATTATCTTTCCAATATACGAAAATACACCTTCTCCACTTATAGATACGTCACTATGTGATTTCATAATAATACATGCAAAGGCCGTAAAACCTATCACAGCAAATATTAATATCATAATACATTCCCCAGCGCCATAGTAATCAATCACAGGTTTTATAACTATTAAAGTATATATAGCAAATGCCATCAATACAAGTCTTCTTATTTTTGCTTTTGCTTCTGCATTAAATATTTTGTTTTTGTTTTTTTTAAAATCAAATTTATTTTTTATTTTGTCTAACGTCTTATAAAAATTATCATATAAATCAAGAGATGTTATAAATATATCCTCTCCACCTTGTTTTTGTATTCTATCAAGAGCTTCCTCTTCAGTAATATCTTCTCCTTGTTTTTTTGCTTTTTTCATTATGTTTTTAGCACATTTTTTAATACTATCTTTAAAAAGACCCTCAAAGAATATTCTTTCAATCTCCTTATCTCCATCATAGTCTTTTAGTTTTATTATTTTAAATTCTGTTTCATTAGTTTCTTCAATTTTCAAATATCCTTTATCTGCTAAATATATTAATAGCGAAATGACACTCTTATCATCTGCTGCCCCTTTATACATAACTCCTACTTCTGCTGAATTATATCCTTCTGGTGGATAGAACTCTACTGTTCCTAGTACTTTTTCAGTTTTTCTATATTTCCTCCACCATTCATATGCAATAACAACACACACTATTGAAAAAATTACAACTATTACAGAATAAAAACTCCAATCAGAACCTTTTATTATAAAATATCTTTCTGGAAATACACACCTTACTCTCACACTTTCTCCAGGGTCTAATGTTTTAGTAACATACCCTGTTATTGTGTTTTCACGAACATTATATACAACATCTGTCGTTTCTGTTGTTCCTGATTTTCCAATTGAAAAACCAAGTTTAGATGAATCGAATTCTTTTGGCATTGTAATCTGAAAATCTACATTTTCTATGCTTGTATCCCACTCATCTCCTATTAAATTAAAATATAATTCATCTGCATTTTTTAATGGATCTTTTCCAATATCATATTTATATTTAATAGTATAAGTATGTTCTCCTTTTAATGTTTCATTAACATCTCCGATTGTAAGTATTTGATATTCTCCTAATTTTAAATCAGTATAATTTTCACTTACTGTAATATCTGTTATCTTAGCATTATTATTAGACGAAGATCCATCCTCTCTTTGAATATTATTTTTTAGTGGAATCTTTCTATAAATACCATGTCTTGGTATATTAAAATATGCAGTTATATTTTCTGTAATATCATATGTATTGTCTTCATTTACAACCATATCAATATTATATTTTGTTATTGTATAGTCATCTGCTGCTTTTGTTTTATTGGGCATAAAAAAGATTAAACTTATAAGCAAAATAAAAATAAATTTCACACTTCTTTTACTCATTTTTAAAATCCACCTTAACATTATTTTTTTCTTCTGGTGCTACTTCAAACATCTTCACAGCTTTGAAGTTAAACATATTTGCGACTATATTACTTGGAAACATTTGAACTTTATTGTTCAAATTTCTTACTGTTCCATTATAATATTTTCTACTATTTGCTATATCATTTTCTACATTAGCAAGTTCTTTACTCAAATCAGAAAAATTTTGATTTGCTTTTAAATCAGGGTAATTTTCTGCAACAGCAAGTAATTTAGAAACTTCTCTAGTCATTTTTTCATTTACATCTATTTTTTGATCCATTGACATATTGTCATAAGTTTTAGTTCTAAGTGTCGTTACCTGTTCAAGTGTTTCTTTTTCATAATCTGCATATCCTTTTACTACTTCTACCAAATTAGGAATTAAATCCCATCTTTTCTTTAAGTAAATATCCATTGTTGAAAATACTTCTTCTACTAAATTTCTTGTTTTAATGAAACTATTGTATGTTAAAAAAACATAAATTCCAATTAAAACTATTATACCAATAATTATGTATAAAACTATCACTCTATTTATCCTCCTTTTTAATTTATTTTTTCCATTTTACTATAAAGCTTTTTTATTGTAAAGAAACGAACAGAAAAAATTAAAGATATATACTGATTTCAAATGTGTTTTTTTATTCGTTCAAATACTTAAAAAATCTTTGTTTTTTAATTTCTAAATTACTCGAATCTATAAACTCAATTTTTCCTCTACTGTGAGATTGATTTAACAGATTTTCCTTTTCCAATAAATCTTTCAAATGTTTTGCAAGAAAAGGTGCTCCATCAAAAAAATTCACATTTCCTAGTATTTCCCTAATTTCATTCTTTATTAATGGATAATGCGTACAACCTAAAACTACATTTTCCACTTTCTCTGCGTATTTTGAAAGGTTTAATTTTAAATATGTTTTTATTTTTTCTTCATTTCCCTCTTCTATTATGTTTGCTAAACCAATACATGCAAGTAAACTCGTTTTATTATTATCATATTTTTTATATAGTTCATGAAATTTCTCACTTTCTAAAGTTCCTTTTGTTGCCATAACTAAGGTGTTTTTCTCATAAGCAAAATCATGTACCATTTTATAAGCAGGCTCTATTGCAACAATTATTTTTTGGGGATATTTTTCTCTCAATTTTTTTCCAGCTTTCGCACTAGCTGTATTACATGCAATTACTACTGCCTTGCATTCTTGCTTTATAAATTTAGATACAATTTTATCACAAAATCCAAAAATTTCTTCGTCTGTTTTGTCCCCATAAGGATTGTTTATTGAATCACTATAATAAATATAGTTTTCATTTGGAAGTAATTTTATTATTTCTTTTAAAACTGTCGCACCGCCAATTCCAGAATCAAATACTCCTATACATTCATTACTTTTCATACTCTATCTCCATATTTAGAATTTAAAAATATTATACATGAAAAAAAACAAAATATAAATAAAAATAAAAAATATTTTTATAAAGCAAAAAGAAACCCCCTCTTGGGGGAAAATATTTTTTAAGTATTTTTTTATTAATCATCTTTTGTCTTATAGATATTTGCACCTAAACTATTTAATTTTTCGTCTAAGCCTTCATAACCTCTTAAGATATATTCTATATTTTCTACTTTTGTCGTTCCTTTTGCTGCAAGTCCTGCTAAAACTAAGCTTGCTCCGCCTCGTAAATCTGTTGCTTTAACAAGTGTTCCATAAAGTTTTCTAGTTCCTTTTATTATTGCTGTCTTTCCTTCTATTTTTATTTTTGCTCCCATCTTTTCTAATTCAGACGTATATTTGTATCTACTTTCAAATATATTTTCTACTATTACAGAAGTTCCAGAGGAAACACTTAAGCATGAAGCAAATATTGCTTGCATATCTGTTGGAAACCCAGGATATGGCATTGTTCTTATATCTACTGCTTTTAATCTCTTTGGTGCTTTTAAATAAATTTTGTTTTCTTTTATTTTTATATTACACCCCATATTAGTTAATTTATCTAAAATCGGAGTTATGTGGTTTATATTTACATTTTTTAAAGTAATTTCTCCACCTGTTATTGCTGCACCACACAAAATTGTTCCTGCTTCTATCCTGTCTGGCATTATATTGTAACTTACATCTTTTAATCTCATTACACCTTTTATTTTAATAACATTACTTCCTGCTCCTTCAATTTTTGCTCCCATTCGATTTAAGAAGTTTTGTAAATCTACGATTTCAGGCTCCATTGCTGCATTAATTATGGTTGTTGTTCCATTTGTTAAAACTGAAGCAAGCATAATATTTTCCGTTGCTCCCACACTTGGAAAATCTAAGTTTATCTCTGCTGGAATAATTTCTTCCGTTTCACAAGTTATTTTTCCAAAATTTTTATGAACAGTTATACCCAATTTTTCGAATGCATTTAGATGTAAATCTATTGGTCTTGAACCAATATCACATCCACCTGTTTGTGATAGTATGTTGATACAAAAATTTTAAATGAAATGCTAAGCCTCCATTTTTGTATAATTCATTATATATTTCATCATTTAGGTTATATTCTTGTTTTTGCGCTTCTGTTATTTCCTGTTTATCAAATACTACTATTTTATCAAAAACCAAAGATAATTCTTCTTTAGTTAGACCATTTTTCTTAATATCTTCTATTACTTTAAATATAAGATCTTTTTTGTTCTCTAATTTATTTAAATTATTAAATTTGTTTTCTATTTCCTGCAACTTTTCTTTTTCATTTTTAATTTTCTTTTCTAGTTCTTGTTTTTTATCTTTAAATAAAAACTCTGGAATTAAATTATTTAGCTTGTCTTCATATATTTGCTTAAATTGTTTTTTTAATTTTTCTAAAGTTTGTTTTGATTTATTTAGGTCTTTTTCTAAGGTTACCTCATTTGTACTAATTACATTTACATTGTGCATTACAAAACTTTTAAATTCTGTATTACTTATTAAATTATCTATATAGCTACTTATTATTTTGTCTAAGTATTCTATTCTTATTCTATGTGTTTTGCATCCATAATTTCCTTTTACATCTTTTACCAATCCTTCATTACTATATTTTTTACACAAATAACTATCTGGTCTTTTTCTCGTGCCTGATGTTCCTTTTCTTTTGTACATTGGAGTTCCACATCTTCCACAATATAAAAGACCTGAATATAAATTATTTTCTATATCTACAAACTTAAACCCATTATTTATTTTTTCACTTTCCTTTTTTCTTTTCTCTCTAATTTTTTGTACTTTTTCAAATAATTCTTTATCAATAATCGGTTCATGATGTTTTTCAATTATTGTCCATTCTTGTTTTGGCTTTACTCTTGTTTTTTTAGATTTGAAGCTTAGCTTTTCTGTGTGCCCTCCTACATAATCTCCAATATATCTTCTATCATCTAATATTCTTACGACGTGTTGAGGTTTCCAATTTTCTGCTTTCTTTGTGTTGGTAAATCCTCTTGCTTGAGATGGTGTTGGTATACCTTTTTTATTTAAGTAAGTTGCTATTTTTTGATAACCCCAATCTTTTGAATATAATTCAAATATTTTTCTAACTATTGGTGCTGTTTCTTCATTAATTACTAGTTTTTTACCTTCTTTGTTATATCCATAAATTGCTTTTACAAGTAAATCTCCTTCTTCTATTTTGTGCCTCAAATTTCTTCTTATATTTTTACTATCATCTCTTGCTCTTCTTTCATTAAACCATGCATAAAGGCCAAACATTTCCTCATCAAACTTTTCATCTTCAAATATTATTTCTACACCTTGCTCTTCTAAGTCTTCTACAAATTCCAAAGCTTCTCTCTGATTTCTTCCAAGCCTTGCAGAATTTTTAAAGATAATCACATCTATTTCTTTGTTTTTTGCTCGAACAAGAATATCATCAAATCTACTAAAATCTGTTCCACTTTTATCATCATCCATTATTATATCAACAATATTAGTATATCCATGGCTTTTACAATATTTTACTAACAAATCTCTTTGTATTTCTATTCTTTCATAGTTTTCTCCATAGTCATCTCTACTTTCCCTGCAATAAATTACAGTTCTTTTTTCTGCATT
>CAZUHD010000051.1:0-12389 GCA_964620415.1 uncultured Clostridium sp. | reverse complement strand
TATAACATTGTTTTAATGACTTTAAAAAATTATAATGTAATATCTGAACTTGAAGTTAATAGAAAATATATGGATTTATTAATACTTCCTAAAAATACTACCAAAGATTATTATTCAATATTAATAGAATTTAAATACTTAAAGAAGAGTGATGAAAACTTACTTGAAGAAACAAAGGCAAAAGCAAAAGAGCAGATTTTAGAATATAGCAATTTAGAGAAAATAAAAAGCATACAAAAATTAAAGAAATACACAGTTGTAGCAGTTGTAGACGAACTATATGTTGATGAAATTTAATTAAATAACAAAATATAAATAAAGTAAAAAACTTATCGACAAAACAAGACAAAATCTGATAAAAAGGTTATATTTTCTAATCTTTATTAATATAAATAGACAAAAAAGGGAGTTCCGAGAGATTATTTTGTAGAAAAAAGTTGAAATTTACATAATGTTGTGGTATAATAGTATCGTATTTTGCATAAACTTTAAAAATTCTATATTTTTAAGGAGGAGAGTCGATTGAAAGTTTATTTTCTGAACACAGGGTGTTCTCTCGAAACTGAAGCATTCATTCGGGTGCTAAGACTAGCTAGAGCAGAAGAAACCCATGATATCACTGAAGCTGATATCATCATAGCACACTTCTGTGGTCTATCCACGGAGAGCTTTCAAACTATACCGCCACATATGGCAGTATTAGAGGGGGTGAAACATTTTAATCCTAAGGTTAAGATTTATGTTGGTGGATGTGCATCAGAGGTCGTAGATTTAAAGAAGAGGTATCCCTTTGTAGATGGTGTGTTTCACAGAAATACTATGATTAGAGACTTAGCGCCTTATTTGGCGTATAACCCAGAAACAGACAAAGATGAACCGACAAATATTTATAATGCAGTGACAATACAAAGAGGGTGCTTAAGGAGTTGTGGGTTTTGCAAAAAAGCTTATATGAATATGGAGCTTAAAAGCAAACCTATCGAAAAAGTCATACGAGACGTTAAACATGCAGTATCTAAAGGGTATCACGACATTATTTTGCTTGCAGAAAATGCAACAGAATATGGACTTGACCTGCCTGAAGAAGTAAGGCTTATAGATCTTCTTAAAGAAGTAGTTCAAATTGATGGAGTTGAGGCTTTATCGGTTACAGCTCTTTGCATAGATGAACTTGCTTTAAATCAAGAATTGGTTGATTATATTAGAAACTGTAAAAAAATCTATAAAGTACAGTTGGAAATTCAATCTTTAATTCCAGATGTAAGGAAGAATATGAGACTTACAAGTACCGTGGAGGATGTACTTAGAATTTTAAAGGAATTTTCTAATAAGTACATCATTACAAATATTATGTGTGGATATCCAGGGGAAACTGATAGAAATTTCAAAAGCCAACTGGAATTAATTGAAAAGGAAAACCTTTATTATTTGCAAGTTAATATTTATGACAACACACCTTTAGTATATGGACACTCTCTAAAACAGATTCCAAAAGATGTGGTTGCTAAACGACTGCCTATGTTAATAGAAGTTTTAAGCAAAATTAGAAGACAAAAAGCAATCAAGCTTGCTTCAGAGGAAAGCCCTATAGAGTGTATTTATACAACAGTAGGCAAGTTTGAATTGGTGGGGCATAGTGCAGTTGTAGATATAGATAATGCAAAAAAATGCATCCCCGGTCAAACATTTTTAGTTAAAATTAATGGAATTAAAAAAGTGTTTGACATGTATGATCGAGATCAAACTATGATTTTGGGAGGAAAACTGTTATGAGAGAATTTGAAGAAATTCTTGATAAAGCAGACAGGGACATAAGAGATGAAAAAGAGAAAATCTTTGGATTTGTTATTATGGGACTGGAAAAATTTCCTAAAGCCAGAGTGACGGATATCTTGAACCTGAAAGAGGTTTTTGATAAGGAAAGCAAAAAGTTGACATCGAATCCATGTGGAGAGATGCCAATAAAACCGATGCTAACGAGTAATGCTGAAAAGCATAGCTCTGGAATGTCACGGGCAGAAAGGCGTGCTATGGAACGAATGAACCGCCAAAAAGTAGGTTCAAACAAAAAGAAAAAGAAATAAATCGACTAAAAAAAAACGTATTGTTTTCAAGCCTTGTAAGATTTACAGGGCTTGTTTTTGTGTGTCTAGCGTTTTTAGGTAACTTACATTTTTATTTTCCATTTTTGGTACATTCTTATTTTATCATTAACAAAAATTTCTTGCTGATTCAATGATAGAGTATACATCTTTATCTGTTTTTTCATATTTAATAATCATTGAATTATTGTCTTTTTTTTTCTAAATTTATTATATAACCTACCTTTTATAAAATTTTAAATATTATAACGCATTTTACGAAAAATCATAGACATAAATAAAATTAAGGCAACTGACGTGTGAAATGTCGATTTATGTCGAACGCTTTTTCTTTACAAATGAGTAAAAATATGATATTATAATAATGGTTTATGTCAACATATTAAGAAATATATGCTATATACTAACAAATTTATAAATTCAATCAGTTTAATTATTACGATAATAATATTTTTAATTTTAAATTATTGTATCTTTGATCTTAATATTCAGAAAGCAGTTTTAGAAGCTATATCTAAAATAAATCCATTTAATGAAGTAAGTCAAAAAGAGGAAAGTATTGAAACTAAAAATAACGAAAAACAAGATCTTGGAAACTGGTATATTGAAATACCATCAATTAACTTAAAAGCACCTATAGTAGAGGGAACTACATTAGAAATATTAGCAAGTAGTGTTGGACATTTTGAAAACACATCAGATAAGAAAGGAAATATTGGTCTTGCAGCATATAATGATGGAGCTCGTACAAATTTCTTTAAAGATTTAAAAAATGTGAAGATAGGAGATGAAATTTTTTATGTTTGTAAAGATTTTAAAGAAACTTATATTATAGATACGATTGAGATAATTTTAAATACAAATTGGAATTATTTAAAATCATCAGATGAAGACAAAATTACATTAATAACTAATATAGAAAATGAACCAAATTATAGAAGATGTGTTCAAGCAACAGCTATGGAAAATTAATGTATATAAACTTAATTTCTTGAATAGAAATGTATTAGAAAAAATAATATTTTCTATATTACATATAAAAAGGAGAAATTGGTTTATGAAAAAAAATAAGAAATTTTTGTTTTTACTAGTATTAATTTTAATTATCATAATAGGAATATTTATTTATAAAAATATGAGTAAAAATTTGAATTTTGGAAATAATATGAGTAGTCAAGAAATCGTAGATTATATTTTAGATGTTAAATCTTATAAATCTAATGTAACAGTTCAAGTAAATAGCAATAAAAATAAAAATAAATATATATTAAATCAAGAATATAATACAGAAAATGGCAGTATACAAGAAGTTGTTGAGCCAGCTAATATAGCAGGTGTAAGAATAATAAGAAAAGATGATGCTCTAACAATTGAAAATACTAATTTAAGTTTATCAACCATATTTGAAAATTATAAAGGATTACAAGAAAACAGTTTAGATTTAAATGTATTTATTGACAATTATAAAAGTTATGAGAAATCTTATTTTGAAGAAAATGACACAGAAATAATAATGAAAACCAAAAATAATAACCAAAATAAATATACAGAAAATAAAGTATTGTACATAAATAAAGAGAACAAACTACCTACAAAACTTATTATTGAGGATAATAACCAAAATATGACAATAAACATACAATATAATGAAATAGCATTAAATTTAAAGTAAATCTAAGTTTTATAAGTGTGAATAAGACTAATAAATTTAATTCAATTTCAAAATTTATCTACGAATATATAGACTTTTAAAATATGCTAATATTAGGAGTGAATAATTATGACAATAAAAAGAGGAGATATGTTTTATGCAGATTTAAGTCCAGTAGTAGGTTCAGAACAAGGTGGAATACGACCAGTTTTAATAATACAAAATGATTTAGGAAACAAATATAGTCCTACAGTAATTGCAGCAGCAATTACTTCTCAAACCAACAAAGCAAAGCTTCCAACCCATATTGAAATACAAGGAGATACACAAGGACTAAAAAGCAATTCAGTAGTTTTAGCTGAACAAATTAGAACAATAGATAAAAGTAGATTAAAAGAAAAAATAGGACACATAGATGATGAAATTGTTATGAATAAGATAAATAATGCTTTAGGTGTAAGTTTTGGACTAGAAGAATAAAAAAATCACGATAATTAAAATAAACTTATTTTAATTATCGTATTTTTGTTATACTTTTAATTTCTTAATTACTTTTGCTTCACTATATAAACCATCAATTTTTTCTTTACGCACGGCATAAGCATTTTTATAATCTTCAAATACTTGATGAAAATTATCGACGGTTTCATTTTCTATGAGAAATATTTTCATGTATTCTAGAAAATACTCTTTCTTATCTTGTGTTTTAGCATTTACCATTTTATTATAGTATTTTTCTATTTTTTCACATCTTTTTATGTTATCATATAAATAATCTACATAGTTTTGCGCACAGCTGATTTCATAATATACATCATCTAAAACAACTTTTAATAAAACTCGTACTACAGCTGGATTATTTTTTCCATATTTAACACTTTCTATCATATCTTTTAAAGCAGAAGATGGTTGAGTCTGTTCATGTGGTATAGCATCATCTATAATTATTTTCAATGTATCAGAAATACCAACATGTGATTTATATTGACGTTTACTAACTATTGCATCATATTCATCAGCAACTTTGATAATTTGCCCTTCATAAGGAATATCTTTTTTAGTTAGTCCTCGAGGGTATCCTGAGCCATTTAAAGCTTCATGATGATATAGAGGACCTGCTGCATAAGGACGAAGCTTTTCATCTCTCATACACATTTTATATCCTATGCTTGTATGTGTTTTAATTATTTCATATTCCTCTGGTGTCAGTTTCCCAGGTTTTTGTAAAACCTCAGGAGGAACAAAGATTTTACCTATATCATGTAAATACGCACAAATAGTACAATATTCAGTAAAACCTTTGGAACAATGTAAATATTCACACAATCTACAAGTAATTGCAGCAACATTTTCTGAGTGTTTACGCGTAAAAACATCAAGAGAACCCAACGCATTTAGTTGATCTTGCATAGTTTGATCTAGATTATAAGATTTAAGCGAAGTTCTATCATAAAAATCAAAAGCCTCTTTTTTCATTTTGTATTTCTCCTTTATTTTATCTTAAAAAGTCTATATATAAAATTATACTATAATAAAAAAATAAAATCAATGACAAAATTTGAAAAATATGATATATTTAATTTGCTTGCATTTAATAGGTATCTCTATAGAATTTAAATAAAGAAGGTGAGAAGATGGCTTTAAGAATAATATATGGGAAATCAGGATCTGGAAAAAGTGAATTTATTTATAATGAAATAAATGGGCTAAAAGAAAAAAATAAAATATATATAATAACCCCTGAACAGTTTTCTTTTACAGCGGAAAAAAAGCTTATGGAAAATAGAAAATCCATAATAAATACAGAAGTAATTACATTTAATAGAATGGCCTATAGAGTAAAAAATGAAGTAGGTGGCAATATTTATACAAATTTATCTAAATGTGGGAAATCTATGCTCATTTATTCAGTACTACAAGACGAAAAAAATAATTTAAAATTACTTAATAAAACAGATGAAAATATAGAGCTAGCATTAAGAACGATTTCAGAATTTAAGAAAAATGGGATTATGATAAATGATTTAAAAGAAAGCTTAGAAGGTTTAAAAGATAATTACTTAAAAATAAAATTACAAGATATGATACTAATTTATGAAAAATATAATCAAAAAATTGAAAATAAATATATAGATGAAACAGATCTGCTAACAGATTTAGCAAATAACATAGATAAAGTAGACTTATTTAAAAATGGAATAATATATATAGATGAATTTGTAGGATTTACAAAACAAGAATTAGAGATAATAAAAAAATTATTAGTAATTGCAAAAAAAGTAAACATAACTTTTTGCATAGATAACTGGGAACTAAATTCTAATCCTGATACAGATGTATTTTATCCAAATAAAGTTACTCTAAATAAAATTTTAAAATTATTAGAAAAAGATGAAAAAATAGAAACCAAAAATTTAAATGAATTATATAGATTTAAAAATGATGAACTAATTTTTATGGAAAAAAATCTATATAATAATATAAATAAATACGAAGCTGAAGTAAAAAATATAAAACTTTTTTTATCAAATAATAAATATTCGGAAGTAGAATATGTTGCAAAAAATATAATTGATTTAGTAAAAAAAGAAAAATATAAATTTAGTGATATAGGAGTAATTACTAAAAATATAAATTCCTATGCTTCTCTTTTTAAATCTATTTTCCCAAAATACGAGATACCAGTATTTATTGATGAAAAAAAAGATTTAAATCAAAATATATTAATAAGATATATTTTGGGAGTATTAGAAATAATAATAAAAAATTATTCTTATGAATCTATTTTTAATTATTTAAAATTGGATTTTTTAGAAATAGACCAAGAAGACATATTTAAATTAGAAAAATATTGTTTAAAATATGGAATAAAAAATAATAAATTTAAAAATGATTTTATATATGGCATTAATGAAAATAATGAAAAAGAAATTAATTATTTAAATGAATTAAGAAAAAAAATAATTAATCCAATAATTAATCTTGAAAACAAAATAAGTAAAAAACAAAATACAGAAAATATAGTAAAAGAAATTTATCAATTTTTAATTGAACAAAATATAGAAAATCAATTAATAAATAAAATAAAAAAATTTGAGGAAAAAAATTTCTTTGAATTAGCAAATGAATATAAAATAAGTTATGAAGTAATAATAAATATTTTTGACGAGATTACAAATATTTTTTATGGAGAAAAACTTACTTTAAATAATTTTTATAAAATCTTTAAAATAGGATTAAAAAATAGTGGACTTGGCAAAATCCCTAGTAATCAAGATGAGGTTATAGTAGGCGATGTTCAAAGATCAAGAACACATAAAGTAAAAGCTATATTTATAATAGGTTTAAATGATGGTGTATTTCCAAGTGTAAATAGAGTAGAAGGATTTTTTAATGATGCAGATAGAATGATTTTAAAAGAAAACGGAATTGAAATGGCAAAAGGAACTATAGAAAATTTATATGATGATAATTTTAATATATATAAAGCATTTACTACCGCAGAAGAAAAATTATTTTTATCATATTGTCAAACAGACACAGATGGGAAATCTTTAAGACCTTCAACCCTAATATGGAAAATAAAAAAGCTATTTCCAAAGTTAAAAGAAAAAAATGATATTTTAGAAAAAAATAAATATGATGTACCTGTAACTGAGAAAATTTTATATGAGGATTTTATTTTAGATATTAATAATTTTAATGAAAATGTTGAAAAAAATAATTTTGACAAAAGTATAGGAATATTATATAAATATTTTAAAGAAAGTAGTAAATACTCTAATTTATTAGAAAGTAATTTAAATTATATTAAATTTTTAAAAATACCAGAAAAGATAAAAAAAGAAAATATTCAAAAATTGTATGGAAACAAACTAAAAACAAGTATTTCTAAATTAGAAAGTTTTAAGTCTTGTCCGTATGAATATTTTTTACAATATAGCTTAAAACTAAAAGAAAATCAAGAATTAAAAGTAAAAAATTTAGATACAGGCTCTTTTATGCATGAAGTAATTAACTTATTTTTTGAAAGACTAAATAAAGAAAATATTGATGTAAAAAATATAGATGATGAAACTGAAGAAAAAATAGTGAGTCACATAATTGAGGAAAAATTACAAGAAAGTAAAAATTATATTTTTGTTGCATCTGAAAAATATAAACTTTTAGTTAGAAGATTAAAAAGAATAATTTTAAAGGCATTAAAATATATAATAATAAGTTTAAAATCAAGTGACTTTACTTTAGAAGGAACAGAAATTGCTTTTGATGAAAAAAATGGAAAATATAAACCTATTGTAATAGAGTTAGAAAATGGAAAGAAGATAGAAATTACTGGTAAAATTGATAGAATTGATATAGCTAAAGATGAAAATAATAATTATGTAAGAATAATTGACTATAAATCTTCTGTTAAAGATCTTGATTATACAAGTGTATACGCAGGACTACAATTACAATTAATTACATATTTAGATGCAGTATGTAAATTAGAGGATTTTATACCAGCAGGAATATTATATTTTAATTTAATTGAACAGATGATTAATTCTGATGTAAAATTAACTGAAGAAGAAATCGAAGAAAAAATAAGAAGTAATTTTAAAATGAAAGGTTTAATTCTTGCAGATGTTAGAGTTGCAAAAATGCAAGATAATAATTTAACGTCTTCTGGTGCATCTAAAATAATACCTGCATATATAACAAAAGAAGGGGATTTAAGTCCTAAAAAAAGTAGTATTGCAACAAAAGAAGAGTTTGAAAAACTACAAAAATATGTTAATAAGACGATAAAAGAAATTGGAAATGAAATTTTAAATGGTAATATTGAATTAAAACCTTACTACAAGGATGGCAAAACTCCTTGTGAATATTGCATCTATAAAAAAATATGCGGTTTTGATTCTGGATTATACAAAACTAGTTATAGATTTATTAATAAAAAATCTAAGGAGGATATATATGATGCTATCTAATGAAAATATTGTTCATATAAAAAAAGAAGGACAAGAATATATTTGTTTTAAAAGACTATTAGAATATTCGGATGTTGTGAGACACGCATATTCAGTAGGAATTGATAAAAGCTATAGAACTTACACAGCAAATAGAGAGGAACTACCTAAAGAAGAATATGAAAAAAATATGAAAAATTATAAAACACTATGTGAACAAAATGGTCTAGATTATAAAAAACTTGTAAAAACAAATGCAAATCATACTAATAATGTCATAAAAGTAGAAGATATAAGTAAAAACCCTTCAATAGATACAGATGAAATTGCAGATGGTTTAATTACGAATAAAAAAGATTTAGTTCTTGCAACTACAAATGCTGATTGTATTTTGCTTTTGATGTTTGACCCAGTAAAAAAAGTAATTGCAAATGTTCACTCTGGCTGGAAAGGAACAATCAAACAAATTTCTGTAAAAGCAGTAGAAAAAATGATTAATGAATATGGATGTAATCCTAATAATATAATTGTTTGTATTTGTCCTAGTATAAGAAAATGTCATTTTGAAGTAGATAAAGATGTATATGAATTATTTTATAATCAATTTCAAAAATTAGGACATGTAAATAATTTTATAGAAAAAGATCAAGAAAAGGAAAAGTGGCATATAGATACAGTGCTAATAAATAAATTGATTTTAAAACAAGTAGGAATTTTAGAAGAAAATATTGTAGATAGCGGAATATGTTCAGTATGTAATAAAGAACTTATTCATTCTTTTAGAGCAGAAGGAAAGCGGATATGGACTTGCTACTGCAATTATTTCATTAAAATAGGGGGAAATATGATACCAAATAGACTAAAAAAGGGAGATACTATTGCAGTAATTGCTCCTTCAAATCATGCTCAAAAAGATGATGTAATATATCTTAAAAAAACAGAGGAATTATTTAATCATTATGGAATTAATATAATATATGGAAAAAATATTTATTCAAATTCATTAGGGTATGGTGCAAGTCCTAGAGAAAAGGCAGATGATTTAAATAATGCTTTTAAGGATAAAAATGTAAATGCTATATTTTGTGCAAAAGGAGGAGAAAATTCTAATACATTATTTGATTATATTGATTATGATGTTATCAAAAATAATCCTAAAATCTTTTCAGGCTTTAGTGATTCTACATTTTTATTAAATATGATATATGAAAAAACAGGGCTTACGACTTTCCACTCTGCAACATTTAAGTCAATCTCAGATTGGGACAAAGAGTGTGTGTTTGAAGATATTATACAAAAATTAATGTATGGCATAAAAAATTTAAAAAGAGAAAATGAAGATATGGAAACAATAAAAAAAGGAAAAGCTGAAGGAATATTAATTGGAGGAAATTTAAATTGTATAAGTAGAATGGTAACTGGAAAATATTCTATAAATTTTGAAAACAAAATTTTATTTATAGAAGATTTGGCAGAGGAATCAAATCCAAAGTTTGTAAGTAGTTTCCTTTATCTGCTAAAGTATAATGATGTTTTTTCAAAGATAAATGGACTATGGATTGGAGAGTATAAAAGCGATACTGGAATAAGGCTTGAAGATATTGTAAGTGATGTGTTAGGAAATGAGTATAATTTTCCTATTATAAAGTCACATAATTTTGGACACATAGATACTAAGATAACAATACCCGTAGGAGCTAAAGCTAAAATAGATACAGAAGATGATGTAAAAATTAAATTATTAGAAGATATAGTAAAATAACAATTAAAATACTGGTTAACAAAAGGAGAACAAAATGAATCAAATAATAAATCAGTTAGATGAAATAGAATATAAAGAACCAGAGCGAAGAGAAGATTATGGAAATAAGAAAAAAAGTAGAAAAAAGGAAAGTATATTTAAAAGAGTATTTATAGTTTTAATTGCACTTATGGTAATTGGAATGATTTTACTTGCACTTTTGCTATATGGACCTTATCATGGATTTAGAGATTGGTTAATTACTTCAGCCATGACTACTATGACACATCAATGGGTTGCTTATGTTTTTTATAATGAAGAAACGATAAATGAAGTAATGGCATCAAATAAGGTAAATGAAGTACAAGAAGGAACCAATACAGATGCAATAGTTATTGGGCTAGATGATGGTACAGGCACAAATGAATATGAAAGAGCAGTTTTAGAAAAGAAAAATAAAGATGATACATATAAAATAATTGAAATATCAGGAAAAGGATATACAGGATATTTAGCTGTAATATATAATCCTGCAAACATACATACTTTAGTTACTGCTAAAATGGGTACAAGTGGTCAATATTTAACTACGATGGCTAAAACTAATAAAGCAGTGGTTGCTATAAATGGAGGGGGTTTTGAAGATCCTAATTATAGTAGTAATGGAGCAAACCCTTTAGGAGTTACATATTCAAATGGAAGACTAATGAGAGCATCTTATTATAAAGGAGCTGGAGGAATTATAGGTTTTGATGATGATGATAAACTTGTGCTTTCTTCTAACTGCACTGAACAAGAAGCTATGGCACTTCACATCAGAGATTGTGTTACTTGTGGACCGTTTCTAATTGTTAATGGAAAAGCATCAACAGTAGTAGGAAATGGTGGTTGGGGAACAGCACCTCGTACAGCAATAGGTCAAAGACGAGATGGAATAGTTTTGTTTTTAGTAATAGATGGTAGAACTGTAACAAGACCAGGCGCAGATATGGATGATTTAATTGAAATAATGAAAAACTATGGTGCTTTTACAGCAGCTAATTTAGATGGTGGAACGTCTTCTGCGATGGTTGTTAATAATGAACTAATAAATGATCCAATAGATAGTACAGGCGCACATAAAACAAGATTTATATCAACGGGATTTGGTTTAATAGAAAACTGAAAGTTACAATTCACAGCTCCTAATATAAGTTTAATAAAAGAATATTCATTTATCTGCATTTTCTTGCTACATACTTCAAAATGTCAGTAATGAGCTACTTTTGACTTTCAAAGTGATTTTTGTTATAATCATTTATAGAATTTTATTTAATTTAATTTTGGAGGTTTAGGAAATGAAAATGTTACCAAATGGAGTAAGCAATTATGAAGAATTAGTAAAATATAATTGCTATTATGTAGATAAAACTGAATATATAGAAAAATTAGAAAACTTAAGTAATAGAAGAGTAATGTTTTTAAGGCCTCGAAAATTTGGTAAAACATTATTTACAAGCGTATTAGAGAATTATTATGATGTAAATAAAGAGGATAAATTTGAAGAGTTGTTTGGAAACACATATATAGGAAAACATCCAACAAGAAATAAAAATAAATATTATATTTTAAGATTTAATTTTGCAGGTATAGATACGAGCACTTTTGAGAGTACAATTGATAGTTTCAAATTAAAAGTAGAAGATTCTATAGAAAATTTTATAAAACAATATAGTTTAGAATTTTATATTAATAAAGATAATCCAGCAGAAATATTATTAAAAAATTTATTTACAGCTTTTAAATATCAAAAACCTGAGCAAAAATTATATGTAATAATAGACGAATATGACCACTTTGCAAATGAGTTACTAGGTTTTAATACAGATAATTTTAAAGATTTAGTATCAAAAAATGGAAAAGTGCGTAAGTGGTACGAAATATTAAAAGAAGGAACAGAA